>JAFGFK010000059.1 GCA_016931135.1 Candidatus Sumerlaeota bacterium
CCAGGTTGCATGAAATCTTCCCCAGTTTGCCGGAATCTCATCGCATGGCTCGATATCCAGGAAAACCCGCACCCTGAAGGCGCGCGATTCGGAACGGTTCTCAAACCGCAGAACTGCGCCCTTATCGAAGGGCATGGGAAAACGGGAATACGCCTCGGATGAATTCACGCCAAGAAGCAGGGAATGGAAGCGTATCTCGTTGGAGTATGCATAATCGGCGTTGCCGAAAAAATATCCCAGGGGAAGATCAACGCTCGGATCTTCGCTGCCATCCCAGAGAATCTGCATGCGGATTCCCCGGAGCAGTTCGGGCGTTCCGGGCCATACGGAAATGCGCATCTGGCGTATCATCCCGCATCCCTCAAGGGAAATCTCCTCCGATTTGCCGGTATCGATGTCCATTTCGCGATGCAGTCCCCACTCGGAAGGCGCCAGGGGTTCCCGGGATTCCGCATCCAGCCATGCCTCCCGTACTTGCGACATCTCTTTTGTTTCCGCTTCACTCAAGGGCAGGCGGAATGATTCTACTCTTTTTTCAGAAGGGTATGTTGTATAAGTGATCTGCCAGAAATTTCCCCAGTTGGGGGATTCCGGATTATTCAGCTGAACCCTGCAATGTTTTGCATAGGGAATCGGCATCAGCGCGCCCGGATAGGTCTTGTGAAAAACCAGCGGGTAAGGAAACAGTCCGTTTCGATCATCGAAGAATTTTTCAACAGGCATGTCTATAATCGGCGTATCGGCGTTATCCAGAATGATCTGAATCCGCGTACCCTGTACCCCGGGCTTGTTGAGAATGTCCCTTCCATAACCCAGCCATCCGGTGAAGATGCGGTGGATGCACCCGGGTCCCCCCACATCCAGAAGGATGTTGGTATTTTTTTCAATCCTCTTGAAATCCCATCCATCCAGATTGCCGCCCGATCTGTCCCATGTGCTTGACAAGGCAGTGTGCGACTGATCGATCTCTGGAAGATGATCAAGCGTGCGGAGTCGCCGGAGAAAATACGTCAAATCCATGAGCGGATCATCCTCTGATACAGGGGATTCTTTTAGCGGCAGCGTCTCCAGTGTGCCGATATGGATGCTTGTGGGAGAATCAGGATTCCCCCCTGCAATATGCGTGAAGCGGAGCAGATGTTTTCCCGGAGACGGATCGCTTTTCTCCCACAAGAATTTTTCGCCTTTTCCTTTCTGATCGATAACAGCGATATCTTTCCCATCAAGCGTGATTTGCGCCCTGCCTCCTTTTTCCGAGCAATCGCCGCTCCACCGCAAACCATGCCCCTCGAACAGACATTCCGCCCATGCCCCCGCTTCCTCCGTTGTTCCCCATATCCACTTGCCATTGAACTGGAAGTGATGAGGCGATATTTTGTTTGTCCATTTAGGATCAAGATACATGAAATAGCGTTCGCCTTCCCGGAATTCGTAAAATGGCTTCGCCATAAGTATAGGTAAGGTTCGCGTCTGAAAATGGAGAGGCTCTCCTGGAACAGGAACGAGCGATTCCCGGATGTTGTCAAGATCGATCCGGTTTGCGGGAGAGGTTCCGCTTGTACCTGTGGCGAGAACAACCGGACCGCACACAAGGGCGGCGGGATATGGTTTGTCCTTTTCCAGGGACTTTACTTCCAGTTGCATCGGCAAAGAAACGAGCAAGGCGTCGCCATCCTCCCATTGCCGTTTCAGTTCACACCAGCCGCTATCCAGCGCCGTTAATTCAACGGGTTTTCCATTGAGAGTTGCCGTAATGGGAGAGGAAAGCCAATCAGGAATCCGGATGCGCAGCCCGAATCGAACCGGCTTGGAAACGGAAATCTGCAATTCCGTTTCCGCTTTCTTGGGAAAATCCGTTTTCTGCAAGAGTTTTACAGTTGTTCCATCATGCTGCCACTCCAGGGAAGATGGCGTGAAGATATTCACGTACAGGTTGTCTTTATCGTGGAAATACAAAAGATCGACATAATCGGCGACAGCCATGGGCCTTGTTCCGGAGCAGCACGACCATGGCTCGTTTGTATTGCGCTTGAATCCGCCGCCTGTATGATAATCGGAGTCGTACATGACATGTCCCTGCGGGTGCATGGGGATGCTTGCGCCGATGCCGTTGTACATCAGCCGTTCGATCCAGTTTCCGTATTCCGATCTTCCAGTGAAGCGAATCAAATACTTGGAGAGTTTGAAAGCAGCCCATGAGCCGCATTGCGTCTCGAAGTGTTTGTAGAAATAGGGATGATCGAGGCTGCCAACGAGGTCCTTGCGTTTCATCAGCTGCTCGATTGGTCCGTAGCCTCCAGTTGCGAAACACTGCTCGCGTTGAAGGGTATCGTAAGCGTTCACGATCACCTTCAAATAATGCGGATCGCCGGTTGCCTCATAAGCTGCCGCAGCGCCCGAGAGCGTATTGACATGGCTGTACGCATGGTATCCATTGATCGGTTTTCCATCTTCCAGGGGAAGTTTTGAGAAGATGTCCTCCTGGTTGGCGTAGAGGTCCCAGTAATCGGGATATTCCCATTCTTTGGCGAAATCGAAAAACTTTTTATCGCCGGTGACAAGCCATGCGCGGTATAAATTTTCGCTGAGCGTGTACCACTCCGGGTTCCAGGGATGATGATTGCGGGAGAGATTCTTATCCGCCCAAACCGTGATGCGAAGGAGGCATTGCAGCGCCTCCTCGTTGCCGCAGAAAACATAATTATCGAGCAGGCCGCAGAGTGTCTTTTCATACACGTAATGGGGTGATGCGGGAGGTTTTGCGCTGAAGAAGTAACCATCGGGTTCCATGCATAGCGCCCATTCATGGATGAGAAGGGCTGCCTTTTCGCGGCACGCCTCATCCCCGCTTCCGGCATAGAGCCGCGCAAGTCCCGAAAGAATCTGTCCAAAGTTATGAAAGAGCCCACCGGTGAAGAGCCCGCTGGATGCGGAATACCATCCGCCGAGGTCAGGACCCGTCGCCGGCTTTCCCGCGCGCTGCCGGAAGACCTTCAAAAGTCCGTCATTGGAAATGCCGAGGTAATCCTTACGCGTTTGTTCGCGCTGTTTTCCCAGGAATCCATCATGAAGGCGAACATTTTTGAAATTGAAGTTATTGAGAATTGTTTTCCCGCGGCCGGGGGGTTCTGCGATTCCCCCGGTATGGAATGACAAGAATATTCCGGCGGAAAGAATGGAAAAAAAGTATCGGGACATAGAAAACTCCTTTAGGTTTAAATATGTTTGTTGTGGGTAGTTGGTTGCTGGTTGTTTAAAAAAACAGGGATCGCTATATTTTTGCTTGCCAACCGCCAACCACCCACTACCTTCCACCAACTACCCACAACAAACAATCAGTATTTGCGCCAGAATATCATCCCGGGAAAATAGTAATCGGAAAATTTTCCCGGCAATTTGTATATACATTCTCTTTCTTTATATTACAGGCAAAGTCAAGACCGAAATATTGGTTCATCGAAGAAGATTTTTCATGCAATATACTTTTCCTCTTGAATGAATTTACAATTTTTTTCGGAACTTTTTTGCAACTTTCACGTTGTATTTAATGGAAGGCTTGAGATAATCGGGAAAATTATAAATGTGATGCGAGGCGGGCTTTGGATTTCCAGAAGTTCTTCAAGGATAATTATAACAGCGTCTTCCGCTATGTTTTCCGAATGTCCTCGAGCCGTGAAACGGCTGAAGATATCTCGCAGGAGGCGTTTTTACGCATGGCGCAAAAGACGGAACTGATTCACGATATCGAAGACGCTCGGAGATGGACCTTCACCGTGGCGCGCAATCTATGCCTCGATTTCCTGAGAAAAAGCAAAGATCATATACTGGTTCCGATTGAGAAAATCCCTGAACCTGAATCGAAAAACGACAATCCTTCGATATCTGCCATCGAGGGGGAAAGAAAGACTCTCATTAAGAAAGCCGTGCTTGAACTGTCACCTGATCTCCGGGAGGTTTTGATCCTGCGCGCTTATGAAAACATGAGATATGAGGAGATTTCCGCAATAACAGGACGCCCAACAGGGACAGTGAAGAGCAGGATCGCCCGCGCCCGCGAAATCCTTCGCAACATACTTGATTCTCTTCTGGAGGGAATGAAATGAACTGGAAACCGCCCGATACGGAAGAAAAATGGCGGGAATGCCTTTCCGCGTACCTCGATGGAGAAATGAAGCCTGAAGAAAAAAATGTATTTGAGAGATTTCTTCAGGAAAATCCGGAACGATTGAAACAACTCGCCGAACTCCGGAAACTTGACGCCCTTTTGCCGCAATGGGAAATCGATACCCCTTCGCCGGACAAGGTTTTTGAGGAAAAAATCCTTCCTGTGATTCAGCGGGAAAACGCCAGAGAGAAGGATTTCACCCCCCGGACGTTTTTCCCGTGGGATTTAAGGTGGGCGTTTCAAACCGCAATATTTTTACTGGGCGTGTTTATCGGAGGCGCGATCATGAGTATGATCGGAAGAACCGGAAGAACAACTTCCCATGTTCAAACCCAACAGCAAATAGAGATGAAAAATGTTTCAGCGGAGAAATCGTCCGCCATCATATCAGATTCACAGGCTGAAGCCCTTCTCAATCAAATAACAGCCGAGCAACTCAAGGATCAATTGTCGGAACAAATCAAACGCCAGAACTGGGAACAGGCTTCCTCCCTCTACAAATCCCTCAGGGAACAATACCGCGATACACAAGCCCTGACATTTCCCTATCCCCAGAGCATATCCTGGAGCCCGGATGGGCAATCCGTTGCATTCGTCTCTCCGGATGATACAAGCCTCTGGATATGGGACACGCGCACGGGCGAGGCGAAACGCCTTACAGGCGTTGATCGCAGCCTCGATAAGGATGTGCAATGCCCGAAATTTCTCCCCTCCGGAAAAGAAATCATCCTCTGCGCAGATGAGGATTTGCTCTACCGCGTGAATATCGAGCCCCCTCATACCGCTGCGCTTATCGACAAGGACGTCTCATCTCTGTTCAATCTCTCGCTGCACGGTGAAAAATTATATTACTTACGGAAAATCGAGGATCGAGCCCTTTGCGTTCTTGTGGAATGCAATCCAAACACAGGGGAGAAAACAGATCTTTTAAAACTTGAAGAAGAAACAGGTTTCCCCGTTCCTGATGAAACGGGAAGGCGGATCGCGTATTCTTCCGAAGACGGACTCATCCTTTTCGATCGGGACACGGGAACCACGCAATGCCTGTTTTCACAGGAGGAAACCATCGCCTTCTGTCCCCAATGGATAACCAATTCAACCCTTGTTTTCACTTTAATGAAGGAATTCGAAGAAAGCCGGGATGAAATGGTCTCCGATCTGGTTCTCTTATCCTTGGATGATAAAACGACCCGAGTCCTTTGCCATGACGTCTATTTCTTTTTTCCGCTGTCTCTTTGCCAGGATCGAAAATTCATCTACATGACGGTTCTGGAGAAAAAAAGCGACGCCCCCCAGGCTGCAAGATACAATCTGGAAAATAATTCGCTCGAAATTTTGACATTTGAAACTTTTGGCGCGGCTAATCCAGTCTTGTCCCCGGATGGAAAAACCCTTGCGTATATGATCAACCCGGACCTCGACAAACCCGGGGTATCGATCATGGATCTGGAAACAAGGAAAAGAATCATTGTGTGGCGGGATGAAGAGGAACGGCTGTTTTCCGCAGCGGAAAGCTTTTATGAGAGCGGCAATAATATTCTTGCCCGTTCTTCATACCAGGATCTTGTCTCGCGTTTCCCGGAAGGCGATCTTCGGAAAATCGCATACTATCGCTTGATGGAACTTTACCTCACTCCGAATCTCTACGATCTCGATAAGGCGTTCGATATGCTGCATAAAGCCGGAACCGATGCGGAAATGGTGAATCGCGCCTCGCCCCTGTTTTGGAATCAAAGCCATTTCATTGCTGCGGATTCCCCGGAAGACTGGATTCAGGCGTATGCAACCGAAGCCTCCAAGGAGGAGTTCAAGTATAACACAGACCTTCCGCGGGATCTCCGGGGATTGTGGATCAGCCAGGGAAAAGAGCGTCTTTATATCCGCATCGATTACGGTTCGAACCAGGACTTTTCCGGCATTGCGCTTCAGGACGCTATGATCCTCCTCGATTATGGAAATCCGGATTCTGGATATAGAAAAATCACGGAAACCACCCAGTGGGATCGCGGCGCAGAACGGAGGATTTTGATCCGGCGCTGGTACGAGGCTGCGGAAAAAAGCCAGTATGATCTCGAAATCCTTGATGACAAAGGCGAGGTTGCCAGCCGTTTCCTTGTTTCAGGTTTTGCTCCTCCAGGAAATCCTTTGTTCGAGATGGTTTATGTTCTGGAGGATGAAACCAATTCCGCGGTCTATTCCATATCAAAGGAAATACTGGATTTGAAAAAGCCCCGGAAGGCGAACATCCAGGTTTGCACATTCAAGGGCGGAATCGAATCCCACAGGAAACTGGAAAAGGAGCGCTTAATAAGCGAAGACGGCAAGCCGGTTTGCGATGTGGCGGACGCCTTTGGTGAGGAAAACGCAATCGCGCGCATTGAAAAGGACGCGCAGGAAAGAGCGGGCGAACCCGCGCCTTTTGTGATCAGGGGCGCAGCGGGAAGTTTCGAAACAAAATAAATGCCATGTATTTTATAAGGCGTTGGGATATTAATCTTTCTTCCTTCGTGTACGGCTTGTTCGGTAGATCAGTTTCGAGAAGGGATTCTTCTGGCGTTTTTGAAGGTCTTTTACAATCTCATCAAGCTTGTGATTATGTTTTTCAACATAAGCGTCTCTGTTTTTCCAAACATCCTCTATGATTTCATCTTTATACATATTCCTGTTCCTCCGAAAATAGTTCAAGTGGGGTGCATATTTCCGGGCAAGTATAACCGGCAGTTACGCATATTGATCTGATTATTGGTTTCGTTTCTGCATTATCTATATGTCGAAAATTCCATGTAAGCAAATAATCCATCTCATGAACACAGGCAAGGGCTATGTGAAGAGCGTCCGCCTCAGATCCGGATGGAACGCCGCCATTTTCAATCAACCTGGCGGCAAATGCCTTTGCTTCATCATTTACTGGAATTTCATCAATGCCTCTCAACGCTTCCAAGCGGGCTTTTGCAGCTTCAGGATCTCCATAAGACGCTTCAGCAACAACCAATTCAGAGGTGAACAAATCATATTTCTTACGTTCTAGGCGCCACCATTGGTTGGTGATTTGTTGCCATGCAGCAGAGCGCAAATCCCGGCTTGGACGTGATGTCAGATAGCTGATTATAGAAGTTTCAACATATATGCTCTTCATTAGAATATACCGTAAATCTTCTTATTATTCATAAATTAAGTTTATCTTTAGATATCATGGGAAAAGTCAAGCGGGAAATATCTAGTAATAATAGAAAAAAATATCTCAAATCAAATAAGACTCGAAATTCTTAAGGGGGGGAGCGGCTTTTTTGACGCTTCCGCTTTTCAGGTCATAATTTTCTCGGGGCTGAATTTATTCAGCCTCTTACCAATGGCAGGATTCCTTATACGCCGCTTTTTGCGGATATTTCCCGTTTCGCCTCGATGAAGGCGACTTCTTCCATTTCTATTCTCTCCCTTATAATGCGCATAAGTCATTCCTCGATACCCGGTTCCCTATGTAGTTTTGCAAGGAAAGCGGCGCGCGAGGCAATATCTGCAGGAATGGATAAGGCTGCGGATTCTTTTTTACGAATCCGAATGGACTTTTCCCATGCGGAATTATCTCGGACTTGTTTCTCCACGATATTGTCAATTTCTATTTCTAAAAGATTTCCCCCCTCCACCCCTCATCCAAAACCCCGGAGGGATCCACCTTATTTCAACCTATGTTTGGTCTGTTTGGATGGGATAACCTTACGATACCCATACTCTTATCCTCCGTTGAATTAATCTGGTATTTAACGATGCCTTCCCAGAGTTTATTTTACCGGTAAGATTCTAGCTCGGGATCTTGCTTCATCTATTGATATCAAAGCGCCCTGTTCAAGTTGAGATTTAAATCGCTGTAAAGTTTTAAGAAGAATATTGGATATATGATCAGGGGAAACGTTTTGCGTACGAATCTGGAGTATGCTTGGAAACTTAGCATGGGTTACCGCCAGAATATCACCAAAATCCAGATCATGCGTTATTATTACAAAGCCGTTTTCGTGGGCATAATTAATGATTTCAAGGTCATCTGCTCCAGGATTTCCAATGGAAAACCAATGAATGGTTTCATGCCCTGCTTGATTAAGAATCTCTGCAAGTAAAGGTGAGAGATTCATGTCGATCAGGAGCTTCATTGCATTGCCAAAGGAAGATCGATCTCTTCAACCCGCCACGCGGCGTAGGAAAGAGATTGATCTATATCTTCAGGTTCCAGGTAGGGATAAAGACGCAGAATATCCTCTTTGGAATGCCCGGAAGCGATCAAACCAACAATAGTTCCAACCGTAACCCGCAGTCCGCGGATACATGGTTTTCCGCCCATGATTTTCGAATCAAATGTAATGCGATTTAATGACTCCATTTTCATACCCTTAACGAAATATAGAATAAAAAAATCTATACATAAATATCTCTGAAAAACAAGAGTATTTTTATTCTAGATCGTTTTATTCCCACTTGTAACATGATAGGTCATATTTTCTCAGGAATACATTTATTCAGCCTATTGATAATGGCAGGATTCCTTTCCAGAATCATTACATAAAATGAAAATAGGTAACAGTCATTGTTTGTGTCAATAGTTATTCTTGGTTTGGCAACCAATAGGCAAAATACTGTCAAATATATGTTCCTCGATACCCGGTTCCCTATGCGCTCTTGCCTTCAATAGGAAGAGATCGGATTCGAATTCTGGAATATCACAGAATCTTCTTTTTCTTCCAAACCGTATTCGCGTACATGAACAGCGTCATATCCCGCCGTTCTCAAGCCATTTGCGACCTTTGGAGAGAGCGCATTGTCCACTAGGAATTTCATGATATGCCCACCAAGGGAATTTCCCGTTCTCTTACTGCTTCCGCAGCATATTGCAATGCCTCGGTTATGTCCCCTTTTTCCAAATCCGGGTAAGAATCAAGTATCTCCAGAACGCTCATGCCCTCTGCTATCATTGCCACAACAGTAGCCACCGGAATTCGCAATCCTCTGATACATGGAACGCCTCCCATCTGATGAGGATTTACGGTTATACGAGTATATTTCATTGGAGAAGCCTCCTATTCGAAATACTTCATCACTTCTAATGATTGAGGTATACTGCTTTATCCTGTAAGAAATCAAATGTTTTTAAACATATTACTTGATGAACTTCAGATAATTTTCTTTATGAATGATTTGAAAACCCGCGCCTTTATAACTTGTTTTCCATTCCGAAGGAGGGGTGGCTCTTTTCTTTTGCCACTTGATTTCATATCCGAAAAATCTTCCCTTCTTCGCTTCCACCAGATCGATCTCCTTTTTATCATAAGTTCGCCAGAAATATGAATCGGTCATCTCCCTGAGATATGCATTTCTCTTGTGTCTTTCCGTTACGATATAATTCTCCCAGAGTTGCCCCAGATCGTTGCGAATGTTGATCGGATTGAAATTTCCTACAAGGGCGTTGCGAATGCCATTGTCATGAAAATAATAGCGATAATTCTTTGTAATCTCCTTGCGAAGATTTCTGCTGAATCCCCCTCTTTTATATATTACAAAGACCTTCTCGAGAAGGTCGAGATATTTATCAACTGTGTTTTTGCTCATTCCAATTTGGGCGCCAAGCTCGTTTAGAGAAACCTCGCCCCCGATTTGGAAAGCGATAAGCTGAAGCAGCCGGACAAGTTTATCCGAATGACGAATTCCTTCCAGAGCCAGGATATCCTTGAATAGATACGAGCTGATTATTTCTCTTAAATATTCCTGTTTGTTTTTGTTCCCTTTCATGGTGACAATTTCCGGATACGAACCGTATATAAGTCTTGATTCAAGATTCGCTGCAGTTTCTGAAAGGTTTTCCGTAAGTGAAATTTCCATTTGGGCAAGCGGAAATAAATGGAGAATATGCTTTCTTCCGGTAAGAGGATCTCCGATATCTCTTGCCAGCTCAAAGGATGAAGATCCTGTGGCAATAATCTTTAAATCAGGAATATGATCGATCATCAGTTTTATGTTTAAGCCGACCTTTTCAATATACTGGGCTTCATCAATGATGAGAATCTTGTTGGCGCCGATAAAATCTTTTAATTTCGTGATGGATTGGCTTTGCAGGAATTGTCTCTGGACAATGTCGTCTCCGTTGACTAGCAGGATATCTTCGGATTTTCTATCTCTGAGATTTTGCATAAACTGTCTGATTAACGTAGTTTTTCCAACCCTACGCGCTCCGTAAAGAACAACCGCCTTTCCGGATTGAATGATTTTTTGCAGGTTTTCCATCTGTTTTTGTGGAATATACATGATTTTCTCGTCTCCAAAAATACTGTCAATAAATTGACCATATTTTATATAAATCGGTCAACTTATTTTTTATATTTTTTCACAATTTTCTGGAACTTTTCCCGATGCTTCGTGTCTAATTATCCGAAAGACAAAAGAATAATTTCATTGCATACGAATTTTAAAATCGAAAAGGAGTCGCTTACCATGAAAAACGCACGAACTCTGGTTTTCCTCTCCATCCCAATTATGATTCTCTTTCTTCTTCTGGGAATCCTGGTTGTGGGAGATATAAAGAATCCCGAAAAGCGCGATTGCTTTCTCGCCCACATCTCAACGGATAAACCCATCTACCGCGCTGGTGAGGAGGTTTATGTCCGCATCGTTCTGGTAAACGCCGTAAACAATAAACCTGTCCCTGACTCCATCACGGCGAACATGGAAATCATATCCCCCAAAGGCGATACCATTGCCCGCGGCTATACAAATTCCGAGCGAGGGTCCCTGGGTTGGAAATGGAAGATCGGCGACGCCATTCCCGGGGGAGATTACAAGGTTAAGGCGTCCTTTCCTTCTCATGGTTATCCTCCCGCAGAACGGAATTTCAACATCCGCGCCTTTCGCCAGAAAAGACTTCGCACCCAGATAAAATTCGCCCGCGAAGGTTATGGCCCCGGTGATGAAGTCGCAGCCACCCTTGAAGCCTCCCGCTCCGAAGGCGGCATTCCCGCAGGCGCAAAGGCAACGGTTATCGCGCGGGTGGATCAAACCGAGGCGTGGCGCGGCGAGACCATTATCGAGGATGACGGTTTCGCGTTCGCGCGTTTCAAACTCCCGGAAACCATAGTCGAAGGCGACGGCGTTCTCTCTTTTGCGATCGAGGATGGAGGAATCATTGAAACTGCATCCAAATCCATCCCGATCCTGGTTTCCAAAGTCGACCTCCAGGCTTACCCGGAGGGGGGAGACCTGGTTCCTGATGTGGAGAATCGCGTCTATTTCGAGGCGATAGCGCCGAATGGACGCCCCGCTGACGTTACGGTGGAACTCCTCGATTCGAAAGGCAATAACCTTGTTACGTCAAAAACAGAACATGAGGGGCGCGGCAGATTTGTCTTTACTCCCGGAAAGGATGAAACTTATACCCTCCAGGTGGTTGAGCCCTGGAACGTGAAAACAAAAATCACCATGCCAAAACCTGATGGCGTGATCGGTTTGCGCTCTATCAAAGACAAATACAAACACGGCGAACCGATCATAATGGAAGTCGCTTCTTTTTCCTCATGCAAGGTAACGCTTTCCAGATTCGAAACCATCCTTGATGAAAAATTTCTGGAAACCATGCGGGAAAAGTCTTCTCCTGAATGGCGCACATTTGAATTGTCCGTACCGGATGAAATCTCCGGAGTTCTGCGGGTAACGGCGTTTGATGGGGAAGGCAAGCCCCGCGCCGAACGCCTGATCTTTCGAGAACCCTCCGATACGGTCAATATTGAGATCGAACCGGATCAGAAAGGCTATGTTCCCGGAGATAAGGTGAATCTCAAGATCAAAACATTGGATCAAACCGGAAAACCAGTTGCCGGAGTAGTCGGGATTACCATAACGGATGATGCGGTGCTGGAGATGATCGAAACGCGTGAAAAGGCGCCGCGTCTTCCCGCCCAGGTTTTTCTGGAACACGAGGCGCGCGAACTCTTCGATTCTCATGTTTATCTTTCCGAGGAAATGGGCGCGCCGAAATCGCTGGACCTTTTGCTCGGAACGCAGGGTTGGAGGCGCTTCGCCTTTTATACAAAAGAGGAATTCCTGAAGAAATATGGCGATGCCGGGCGCCGCGGGATTGCCGATCTTCTGCCGCGCGCGCCGCAACCGGCGGAATGGTTTGCCGCGGGCGACGCGCGCCTCGGCGTACCAAAACTCGCGGTAATGAATGCCGCTGTTGAAAATGGCGCGGCGCTCGAAGCGGATTTCGACGGGGTAATTGAAAGGATGGGAAGAAGAAACGCGGATAAAGTGGATGATTTTGCCTTGGTGGATATTCCCCAAAAGGAAGAAATGCAGGATCTTGAAGGCAAAATTCAGGAAGTTCGCGAAATGAAAAAGGCAGTGGCGTTTGACGAAGAATTTGGAGTAAGGCGAATTGCAGCATCGAGCCCCATGCCTCTCGATTATATGGCGGTTCGCGAATACGCTCATAAGGTTCGCCCGAATCGTCAGCCCGATGACCGGGTCGATTTCACGGAAACCCTTTACTGGAACGCAGGAATTGTGACGAACGATAAGGGCGAAGCTGAAATTTCCTTCGATCTCTCGGATTCCGTCACTTCGTTCAGGATTTTAGCCGATGGTTATACCGGAAACGGAGCATTTGGCGCCTCGGATGAAGTGATCGAATCCCGAAGACCCTTCTACATCGAGGCGAAAATCCCGCTCGAGGTTACAGCCGGTGATGTGATCGATCTCCCTGTTGTTCTCGTGAATGAAACCGATGACGCCATGGAAGCGGCGCTTGCCATTTCAACAAACCAGGGCATCACGATAGGCGAGTTCCCGAAAACAATCGAGATTCCGGCAA
>JAFGFK010000482.1 GCA_016931135.1 Candidatus Sumerlaeota bacterium
AAGGATAAACTGGCAGTTCACCACGGAAAAGGCTCGCATAAAACTAAAGAGGCTTTATCCGTCATTTGATGTGTGACATGACACTAGTACTGAATAAATACCGGGAAGAATGGGAAATATGGGAGATATGGGCTCATCCTGTAATAAGTTCAGATTATTTATCGAACATTTTCTTTATTTTGTGTTTTCCTTTTTTTCAGCAGGTTTATCCTTTCTGTTTCCGAGGAGGCCGCGTGGACCGGTTACAACCGGAGCGCCCTTGCCGTCTTCCTTGATGAGCCGTTTGATCGGATCGTCGGTGGGGCGGAAGAACTGGTAGCCGTAATGATAATATCTCTTTTTGGGAGGCTTTGTCTTTTTGTTGAAGAAAATGAATTTTTTATCCGGCTTTTGTAGCGAGGGATCATCTTTCACCTTGTCAACCCATTCGTTGTATTTCTTTCGCTCCTCATTCATGGCAAAGGATTTTTTCACGCACTCGAGAATAGGCGTTTCCCTGACTCCCGATCCAACGGACTCGAGGAAATTCACGGTTCCATCATCGCTCACCGTGATGAAACCGACATGACCCGACCATACGCCGGATTCCGTGAATCCGCGGATCACGCACACATAATCGCCGTTTTTCAGCTGGGACGCAACCTGGGGGATGTTCTCGATGGGGATGTACGATTTATCCACCTTTATTTTCGGTAAGCCGGGATTCAGACCGTAACCGGAAATCAGGGACCTGTTTGGATCGAGTTCGAATTTAAAAGGTTTTGTCAAATCCGGGGCGATTTCCTCATTGATATCTCTCACCAGCCAGCTGTTGTTATCCACCCACTCCGGAACGGATGTATGGTTTCTCATGGTAGTGGAGATTTCGCCGTTTTTGTACCGGATTCTCTGGAGGAGTGAGAAGAACTGGGGCCAGTCTTTGGCGAGCGCCATGGCGTAGATATGTTCGGTAAACACCATGCAGTCGCTTTTTTCGAGCATAAAGAGCGGGTCGTCATCATAGATTTCAAAGGGGAATTCGCCGAGGAGATATATCTGGTAAGGCTGGTCTATGGCTTTGCGGGCGTAATGCACGACGCGCTCTGTGAAGTCCGGATATAATTCCCAAGCGTAAGGGAGATAATCGTTCAGGTCTTTGGGCGTAAATTCGAATAGTTTTTTGGCTTTCAATTCTTTTGCTCTTTCCCAGGTCATGCCTGTTTTTTCCGCTGAGCTGATCTCGTTTGCGGATAAATAGACCACCGGTTTTTTCGAGAACAGGGAACAGCCGGCAAAGGCGAGGAGAATAAAAAGGTATGGAATTCTTTTCATTTGCGAGCACCTTTCCTTTTCAAATGATAGTGTATGCAATAACCTGAAGAGGCGGGGTTTTGTCAAGGATTGTTAAATTCTGATAGCAGTACCGCCAAAGGCGTGGGAGGGAATAACGGACGATTTTAATAATCAAATACTTCCATTACTTTTTGTATAGAAGAAAGATATACGAAGATTTTACGCCTTTTTTTCTGGTTGATTGGGGTGGGGCGGCGTGGGGAGGGGGGGCTTCGGCGCCTGGGGCGGTTGGGGCGCGGGCTTCGGGATTATCGGTTTGGAGGGAAGCGGCTTGGGAGGGGAGGCTTGGGGCTTGGCGGTTTTCGGATGTTGCGGCGAGGCGCTCTCGCGCTGGATTCGCTCCGCAAGGGGAGGACGCAGCAGCTTCACTTCTTCGATATTGACGTCGATCCGCGTGATGCGGTCTATTCCAAGCACATCGGTAAGGGTGCTTTTTGCGCGGCTGCGGATGCGTTCGCACAGGTTGGGAATGTACTGTTCCAGCTTGATGTAGGCGATCAGTTTGACGTTCAATCCCCCGAGTTCGTTTTGAATGACGGGCTTGACCTTGACCACATTGGGAACGGTATGTACGGCGCTGATCAGGGAACGGACAATGGCGCTCTGGGATATGACGGAGCTGCCTTCCTTTCCCTTGATGACATATTTTTCCCTGGTTGACCAAGCCCTGATGGATAGGAATACGTAAAAAAGTGGGAGCAGGGTCACGAGCGCCCAGAAGAGAATCCGGCAGGTTTCCTGCCAGAGGAAGAAATAATAGAGGGATGTCAGGAACTCCTTGATGGAACCGGGGGTATGGGGATTGGCGGAAAGGGCGTATATCCCGATCAGGAAGAGAAAAAAGAGAATCAGGGCAAGACACAATTTTCTGGATAAAGCGATCATGCGCCTCTCCTTTAGCAGAAATCCGGCAGGAAAATGCCCTCCTTTGGGAAGGGGGGGATCACCGGGACGCTTTTCCCTTTCCCTCGCCGGAGGAGGATTTTTCCTTTTTATCCCTGAGGATGATGCCGTTGATGATGATATTCACCTTTTCCACGGCAAGTCCGGTCATCTGTTCGACGCTGTTTTTGATTTTTCGCTGCAACTCATGCGCTGCATCGTACATGTTGTAGCCATATTCGATCTTGACGTCAACATAGATAGTGACGCGGCTGTTTTCCTCGATTTCCACCTTGACGCCGCGATCGGCGTCCTTTCTTCCGAGCATTTCGCTCAGGGAGAATTTGCCTCCCATGCTTGCCACGCCTTCCACCTCCTGGGCGGCGATTGCGGCAATGGTGGCGACAACGGAATTTTCGATTCTGATATCACCCAGTTGTTTTTCCAAAGTCATCCAAGACACCTCCTTTTCCCCGATCAAATATTTATTTTCTTTTCTTTTTGAGTCCAAAATTCGCCTCAATAAAATTGGTATCATACTTCCCCTTGAGGAAATTGGAGTTCTGCAGGATTTTCCTGTATAGGGGTATGGTGGTTTTCACTCCTTCGATGATGAATTCATCCAGGGCGCGGTTGATGCGGCGGATGCAGGACGCCCGATCCCCATCCCAGCATACCAGCTTGGCGATCATGGAATCGTAATGGGGAGGGATCACATAATCCTCGTAAACATGGCTGTCCACCCGTACGCCGGGTCCCCCCGGGGCATGGTAGGTTGTGATGGAGCCGGGGCAAGGCATGAAATTGCGGTCCGGATCTTCGGCATTGACGCGGACTTCGATGGCGTGCCCATTGAAGCGGACGTCTTCCTGTTTGAGGGTCAGTTTTTCTCCGGCTGCTATCTGGATTTGCGTGCGAACGATATCAATGCCTGTGATCAACTCGGTAACAGGGTGTTCGACCTGAACGCGGGTATTCATTTCCATGAAATAGAACTTTTTATCGGCGCCGAGGAGGAACTCGATGGTTCCGGCGCTGGAATAACCGATGGATTTGGCGGCGGAGACCGCAGCATCGCCCATTTCCTTACGGAGGGCGGGATCGAGCGCGGGGCTGGGGCTTTCCTCGATGAGTTTCTGATGCCGTCTTTGAATGGAACAATCGCGTTCGCCGAGGTGAATCACATTCCCCTTTTCATCGCCTATGATCTGGATTTCGACATGGCGGGGATTTTCCACGTATTTTTCAATATAGACATCGGGATTGCCGAATGCGGATTCCGCTTCGCTGCGGGCTGTGAGAAAGCCGGTGGCAATGCTGGCTTCGGTGTGGGCGATGCGCATGCCGCGCCCGCCGCCGCCGGCAGCGGCTTTGATAATCACGGGATAGCCGATATCTTGGGCGACTTTCTGTGCGTCTTCCACTGTGGCGACAACGCCGTCGCTTCCGGGAACTACCAGCACGCCCGCCTTGATCATGTTTCTTTTCGCTTCCGATTTGTCGCCCATCACCCGGATGGCTTCGGGATGGGGTCCTATGAACTTGATCCCGCATTCCCTGCAGATTTCGGCGAAGTGGGGATTTTCGGCAAGGAATCCATATCCGGGGTGGATGGCGTCGGCATCGGTGACCTCGGCGGCGCTGATGATGCGGGCAATATTGAGATAGCTTTCATTGCTTGGCGCGGCGCCGATGCAGATGTCTTCATCCGCGAACCTGACATGGAGGGAATCCACATCCGCGAGGGAAAAAACGGCTACTGTGCGGATTCCCAGTTCCCGGCAAGCCCGGATGACTCGGAGCGCTATTTCACCACGATTTGCTATGAGAACCTTGTTAAACAATCTCGAACCATCCTCCGGGCATTAACCTTTTTTGATCTTGAACATAGGCTGTCCATATTCGACCGGTTGGCCATTCTCCACGAGGATATCCACGATGGCGCCGCTAGTTTCCGCCTTGATCTCGTTCATTAATTTCATGGCTTCCACAATGCAGAGAACCGTGTCGGGATTGACGCGGTCGCCTATCTGAACATAAGGGGGAGATTCCGGCGATGGGGCGCGGTAGAACGTTCCGACCATGGGAGACTTGATTTCCGTGACATTCTTATCGACTTCTTCCTTTTTTTCCGGTTGAGTGGGGGCTTTTTCCGCCTTTGCCTCGGAATTTACTTCGGATGTAGGGGGAGACGCCATAACAGGAGACGTCATTTGAGGCATCATTCCAGGCATCATATTCCCTGGCATCATGGAGACGATCTGGGGAACATGGTTCACTATGGGCGATTGAGGGGACAAAGCCTCCTGGTGAGCTGTGACAATCCTGATTTTGACCCCGCCCTGTTCCAGATCGAACTCCTTGATCTTGTTTTTGTTGATGATGCCGATCAGGTTCCGGATATCCTCCATCGACCATAGCCCCTGTATTGAAGCGTTTTCCGTATTTTTTGCCATAATAATCCAATCCTCCCCCACCCTGTATTGCGCATCAGGATAGGCGCCTGGTATTTTGTAAAACCATTCAACAACAAATTATAAGGAGTCTGTTTTTTTTGGGAAGCAAAGTCAAGGGATTATTTTAGATAGGGGGGATTAAAAAAAGAATGGGAGGAAAGGGAATTATGGGAAGACTGGGGGGGCTGATTTCTTAGAAGAGAAGGTTCAGGGTGATGATTTTCTTTTTGGGCGCGATGAGGGATATTTTGCGGGATTCTTTTATGGGGAGCCATCGGATTTTCTTTTCCTCAAGTGTGACAAGCCTGGCTTTTTTTACAGGAAGCGCAGTTTCGAGGGTCATTTTCAGGTTCTTTTCCATGGGATTCCATAATCGAAGGATCACGCCTTTTCCGTCTTCGGATTGCTTGATGCCGCTGAATACGAGGGAATCGGGGGAAATGCGGAGGAATTCTGTTTTCATGGGAAGGTCGCCTTTTGTGGGGGCGGATTGGAGCGCCTGGAGCGGAGCGACAAGGTTTGAAACTTTATCAAAAATTCCCGCATCTTCCCAGGTTCCCTTATGGGAAAAAAGGAAGAAGCGATAAACATGTTTACCGAGGCATTGGGCGTCCGGAACGGGACGTCCGTATGTGAATTTTCCGAATCCCCTCAAAAGGGTGATGGCAACGGTTCGTTGCGCATCATCCTTGACCTCATATTCGATGAGACCATTATTGATTACGGCAAAGCCCCGTTTTCCATCGGAGACATCCACAAAATTCCACAGGGGATGCGTGGGATAGGGCGGTTCCTTGAAACCGGCGGAGTCGGGCAGTTTGATGGGGCGTTTCAGAACGTCAAACTGACCATCGGCAAAGGAATATTCCGCATTATTGATTCCCGATGGAAACAGGATGCGAAGCCTGTGATCCCTGGCGCGGTTTTCGATATGAACCGCGAGTTCCAGGAGAGGCGATCCTTTCTGCAGCGTGGCAAGGAGGGAAACAGGAATTGTCGCCAACTCGCGGGACCGCGCCTGGTCGTTGTCCTTTTGAAGGGGGATGGGAAAATCGAATTTGATTTCAAGCGTTCCCTGGAGAGGGCCATTGGAAACGATGCGGGAAGCCGCCTTGCCATTCAGGGAATAAAAGGTGGGCTCTCCCGGAGGAACGTTTCTAGACCAGGGATCGCCGAATTCCGCTTCGTCCTCGAGGTAAGCCAGGGAATCCATGATCAGTCCCGTCTTTTTATCCGTCATTTTCAAAGCGCCGTTCGGATTGACTGTTATATTGAGGAACTCGTTTTCCATGGCGATATGGGAAAGGGCGATGTCGCGTCCTGTGATTTCCGGGGCTTTTCCGGGCTTGATCACAAGCGTTTCGTAACCCATTGCGGGGAGGTCTGTAAGTTCCAGGCAGGTTTTGAATCGCTGAACTGGAAAAGGCATGGAGAGTTCATACCCGCCTTCGATCGTTGCGAGATGTTCAATATAGGATAGAATTTGAAGGGGAACGGGAATTCCTTCCGGCGTTTCCAGGGAGAAGGTCGTTTGGGAATCCTGAGAAGGAATATCTATGATAAACGCGGCGATGAGGGAACGTCGGAAGGGGGTCGGATTGACGATCGTGAGCTGGAGGTCTTTGGGGGGAAGATTCGAGGCGTTGATATGCGAGGCAAGATTCATCAACGCTTTTCGGGAAAGTTCATCGGAGAGCGTTTCGACTTCGCTCCATCTGGCGAACATTTCCCTGTGAACGGGATCGACGCTGCATCCCCCGATGGCGTCATGGGCCTGGTTGATGAGGATTTTCTTCCATGCGACTTCCAGGAAGGGGCGGGGGTATTCGCCGCCCGTGATCCAGGAGAGGGCGCACAGGGGTTCTGAACCATACAAGACTTTGGCGCAGATGCGGGCGTTTTCCTGTTTGACGTAGGCGCGGCAGGAGAGAATCTGGGCGAAGAGATGAGTCCACAATCCGTCTTTTAGGGTGTGGCGCATTTCTCCCTTGAGGATTTCGAGTTCCGGGGCGGCTTTACGGAAAGCATCCAGGTAATCGGTGAGGGAGCTGTGGAAAATCTCCTCCTGTTCCGGATCGAGTCGTTTTTCAAGAGCCCTGATGAGATCGACTTCCTCTTTTGCGGCAAAGGAATGGTCATGCCCCATCATGAAGAGGAGGTGATGGGTGGAGACGTCCGGCTTGGTGAATTGCTTGACATCGGAAAGGGCGCGATCGAGGTTTTGCTCATGAACGAAGAGTTTCTGATTCATCCAGGCATAGGGTCTTTCGTTGGCGGTTTCCACGGCGACGCGTGAGGGGATTTCATCCGGGTTCCATAAGTAATCGCGATCTGTGGTAAATCTACCGAGGAGTCCCGGGCGATAGGCGAGGTAATAATAATTGTAGCGCGCGTAAGCGCCGAAGCGGAATCCGAACACGCGGGAGCCATCGGGGCTTTCCCAGATGAATTCGGGTTTAGCCACGTGTTTTCCCACGCCCCGGTAGAAAAAGCAGGAGTCGATGCCGAAGCCGTTATAGATTTGCGGGAGTTGGGAGATTTGACCATTGGAAAAGGGGGTGTAGCCGACCTTGGTCACGAGTCCGAAGTTTTTAGCGACCTTGTGCCCCATGAGGAGGTTTCGCACGAGGGCTTCGCCCGGGCAGCCCCATTCATCGGGCAGGGTGTACCAGGGTCCGATCTGGAGTCTGCCGGATTCAACGAGGCGCCCGATGCGTTTCTTGTTTTCAGGACGGATTTCGAGGTAATCTTCGAGGATGACCGTCTGGCTGTCGAGAAAGAAGGCGCGGTACTCGGGAGTGTTCTCGAGGAGGGAGAGAAGATTGTCCATCATGGAGACAAGATCGGAGCGATACGCCTGAAAGGGATAGCGCCACTCGCGATCCCAATGCGTATTGGAAATGACGTGATACGTCCATTTTTTCATGTGAGTTCACCTTGTTTTCATGGAATCGAGGAAGGTTTGGAGGATGAGCGTTGCAGCGATGACGTCTCTTTTTTTTCTGCGTGCGGCGCGGCTCACGCCGGCTTCGATCAGCATTCTTTCGGATGCCGCTGTGGTAAAGCGTTCATCCTGAAAAATCACCCGGATATCGGGGTGTTTGCGGGAAAAGGTCTTGGCGAAAAGGCGGGCCGCCTCCGCCTGCTCTCCTTCGGTTCCATTCATGTGCAGGGGCAATCCGATCACCGCAAGGATGGGCGCATACTCATCCACGACTTCTTTCAAACTAGTCCATTCGGAGCCCTGACCGTTTCGTTCGACAACCTTCAGGGGTTGCGCAGTAATGCCCAGGGGATCGCTCACGGCAACGCCGATGCGTTTTTTCCCCACATCAAAACCGACAAATCGTTCCATACTTCTTGAATCACACAAGCCGGCATATATATTTCAGGCAATCGAATGTCGTGGAACGCAGGCTTGAGACTTTCTCCATTTCATTGATCTCGGGATGAATATAGGGATTGCGGTAATGCTGGAGGCTGATCAGGAGATCGGCGAATTTCATGACCTCCTCATCGGTATCCAGTCCTTTCAGCCCGAGGGGATTGTTTATCTCGATCGGCTGATTCATCCTGTTGTAGGAATAATTTCTGCCAAAGCAAAGAATGATGATGCCGAGGGCTTTGAGTCCATCGGGCTTGTAGCGACTTTCATGTTCGAGGATGCGATGGAAGGTTTGTTTGACATTGTCAATGGTAAAGTCGTACTCCCTTCCGGATGTGGATTGCAATCTCAGGATATACTGATGGTAAAAGATATCGAGGTGTTTGGTTTTGGGATCCAGCATCTGGCGAATGAGATCGAGGGTTTGGGGCGTAGAGAGGAACTTGGCGAGTCTTTTTTTCAGGCG
>JAFGFK010000483.1 GCA_016931135.1 Candidatus Sumerlaeota bacterium
AAGGATAAACTGGCAGTTCACCACGGAAAAGGCTCGCATAAAACTAAAGAGGCTTTATCCGTCATTTGATGTGTGACATGACACTAGCCTCTTATGACGCCGACAATATCATACGTTCGGCAAGATTATGGTGCTGCCGATACTGGGAATATCCTTTCTCCGTTCTTCAGGGAGATGTTCTTACGAACGAGCCTTTGAACATCCTCGACACCGGGAGCGGATGGAGCCTTTTTCCAATGTATCTCTCTTCAGCGCTTCATCATAAAGTAACCTGCGTCGATCTGAATGAAATCCAAATGAAAAAGATTTCCCCTGATATTGCCGCGTTATTCGGCTCTCCTCCTGAATACCGCGTTCAGGATTTAACCAATCTCGAATTTGAAGATAATCATTTCGACCGGGTGTTTTGCGTATCGGTTTTGGAACATATTGAAGAGGAATTGGTTTCCGGCGGCAAAAGAGTCAATTACCATAAACAAAACCTCGATGTGAAGGCGTTAGGGGAAATGTTCAGGGTACTCAAGCCAGGCGGAATTCTTATGCTCACCATAGAATGGAGCGAAGACGAGAATTATGGCAGACCTTATCGCTTTATCGACGTTAAATCAAGGCTCATCAAGCCATTTATGCCGTATTTAAAGGAACAATCTTTCCCTGACATTGATTGGGAAACTTATAAGATTAATCCACGTAAAATCTGGAGGGAAAAATTCCCATTTATGGATAATATGTTCATGTCATCCATGGGAATAGTATTTCAAAAGGCGTAAACTCATTATGTTGGGAAAGTGGGAAAATATCGACCGACGGATTCAGAATCCCGAATTGGAACCGGTGGACGTATTGATGCTCACCCTGGATGCGGATACATATCTTGAAAAATGCCTGGATTCCGTTTACAGGGAAATCCCGGTGAATAAATTGATCGTTATTGACGGCGGATCAAAGGATAAAACCCTGGAATTGATCGCAGCTTATCCGAGAACCGAAGCGCATCTGAGACCCGATGTCAGAACCACCGGAAAATGCTATGAGATAGGATTTTCCCTGGCCACGACTGAATGGCTGGCAATGATTGACGCCGATGTCGAGTTGCCTCCCGGTTGGTATGATGAGATGGCTCGCTATAAATCCCGGTATGATTTCTTTGAATGCAAAAGAATCATGCATTACGAATTTTACAGGGAAGTCCCTAAAACGGTCGATATAAACGCGCGCCCTCTCAGCGGCGCCCAACTTGCAAAAGTCGAATATTTGAAAAATTACCATCTGGACGATGATTACAACTGGCGCGCAGTGGATATTCACGCCAGATACGTCGTCGAAAAAAATGGCGGAAGATACGGCAAAGTCCACACCCCATTCCATTACCATCATACCACGGACAAACTCCGATTTGAATCGGACGCCTCAAAGAAGGGCGTTCGCATGGTCTTTCGCTCTCCTCAAATCCAAATACTTGACAAGGCTAACTGGGAAAAAAGATCAAGGGAATTACTCATGGCTGTCGTTAAATATACAGACCCCGTCGCGCCTTATATCATAAATGACGTACTGCTGAATCAAATGCGAAAACTCGATAAAAATTGGATTAAACGAACCAATCCCCTCTGGCATAAGGAACTTATGGAGTTTAAAAGAAAAAGATACGTATTCTACAGATTGACAAGGCTTAAAAAATGTTCCATAAATCTCGCGTCGAATTTATATCACTGCTTCAAGGATTTCTTGCGCGATTTGAAACAATAAGCGACAAAAGAGCCACAGCCGTTCGCCTCTTGACGACTTATTTTGAAACTTACCGGGCAATGGGGGTAATATGATAAAGAAAAAAATCTCTTTCCGCGATTGTAAAAGTTGCCTCCTCGATCAGAACGAGTCTATCAAGGGCGCAATTAATCTTTTGAATCAATCCGCCATGGCTATAGTTCTGGTAGTCGATCATGACGGAAAACTTCTGGGAACAGTCTCCGATGGAGATATAAGGCGTTCCATTATATCCGGAAAAAACGCCGACGAGCCGGTTACGAACATCTCCAATTTTCACCCCAAAACGGTTCTACAGGATGACCCCCCTCTTATGGCGGAACAGCTTTGCCTGAAACATCGCATCTCCCGCATTCCCGTACTCGATCAAAACCAGAAACCCATCGGCGTCTATTTCCTCGAAGATTTCGTTGAGGAAGAAGTCGCTCCTGTCTCCAGAAAGAAAAATCCAGTTGTAATCATGGCGGGAGGAAGGGGAACGCGGCTGGAACCCTTTACCCGCATTCTCCCCAAACCTCTTATTCCCATTGGAAGTAAAACCGCGGTTGAATCCATAATTGATCGTTTCCTCGATTATGGTTTTGAAAACTTCATCCTTTCAGTAAATTATCGCAAAGAATTCATTAAAACCTACTTCGAGGAGATAAAACCATTAAGCTATTCCGTATTATACGTAGAGGAAGACAAACCCCTCGATACTGTTGGCAGCCTCTCTCTCATGAAAAATCTTATCAGCGAAACCTTTATTCTGACCAATTGCGATATGATTGTGGACGTCGATTGGGATAAGGTTTTGCAGTTTCACAAATCCCGGGGAAATAAAATAACTTTGCTCGGCGCTCTGAAGAATTTCATGATCCCTTACGGGATCATACAACTTGAAAATGAGCGTTATTGCGGAATCCATGAAAAGCCCGAATACAACTTCCTCATCAATCTTGGCTTATACGTTATGGAACCCGAAATCATTGATCTGATGGAACCGGGGGAACCTTTAAAAGCCACGGATCTTGTGGAACTGACTCGCGAAAAAGGGCTTCAGGTCGGGGTTTACCCCATCTATAACCAATGGTTTGATATCGGACAATGGGAAGAGTACAAAAACACCCTGAATCAATTGGAAGGATTGTAAAATGTCCAATCATGTTCTGAAAATCATCAAGTATTACCAATACAAATCCAAAGGCATTGCCTGCCTTAGTTATGATGTTCCTTTTTACAATGGCAAGATTGAAAAGGGCGTGAAAATTGACAAGGGCGCCTCAGTAGGTTCCCGTGTTACAATCGGGCGACACACATACATCGGGGAATATGCCAAGATTGGCGTTGCCACGATCGGTCCTTTTTGTTCCATTGCCGGCCACTGCGCCATTGGCTTGGGCGGGCATCCCGCCAGCTTCATATCAACCCATACCTTTTGTCACCTGAAATACCGAGGTTTTGTGGATAAGGATTTATTCGATCCTTACGAAAAGGGGGGAGCAATACTGGGAGCTGATGTATGGCTGGGATTCGGCGCCCAGGTCATGGCTGGCGTGAAAATTGGTATTGGCGCAATTTTAGCCTCCGGCGCCATTGCCACAAAGGATATCCCTCCTTTTTCCATTGCTGCGGGTGTTCCTGCCCAAGTGAAATCGTTTCGGTTTGATGAAAAAACCCGAGAGACCATTTTGAAGTCCAAATGGTGGGAAAAAGATGATGATGAATTGAAAAAAATCGTGTCTCTTTTTTCCTCGCAGGATAAATTCACAGCCTGGGCTGAAAAATCTACAGATACATACAGGGGTTTATAATGTCTGGGGGCTCTCTCTGGAAAGTTAAGTGGGATAGCATGAGGCTGACCGATCCGACAGGTGAGTGGATCGCGCCCCGGTTTGATTATTCCCCGATCATACTTTCCTACGAAACAATCGCCAAATGGGAAAAGGAACTTTCACTCTGGGAAAAAAGCCCGGTCATTGATGGCTACAGCCTGTGGTGGCGGATTCGTTACCAGCTTCACATGCAGCTTCAAACATCGCTTCCCTATGCTCATTTGATTGCTGAAATTGCAAAGGGTAATTCCAGAAAAATCACAAGGATCGAGCTGGATCAACCCCCTTTCCCTTGGTGGAAAACTCTGTTCTCCTGTTTTTTCCCCAATGCTGAAATAAATTTTCTGGGCGCCATTTCCCGGAAAACAAATAAGTCGGGGTGGAAAGAAAACCTGCTCCGCCTGCGAAGGGCGATCGCAACATTTCACAGGATGCGGTATTTTAATCCCCGCAAAATAAAAAGGCCTTCTGTTCTTATCTTAAGCCATGAACGCTCCTGGAATGGGGAGCGGGAATTCTATTTCGACACCGCTATCCAAGCCTTGGATCAAGCCGGATTTTGCAATGTTATTATGGCAACCGCCCCGCTCAGTTTTGACCAAGGAATCCGGTCCCTTAAAACCAGGCATAAACATAACCTCTTTACTGATTATATCACATTCCGTCATCTTTTGAAACGCGGGTATCCACGCAGGACTTTTGCTGGTTTTCCAAACCTCAAATTTTCCTTTCAGGGCGCGGATTTATCACCCTTTATCCTTTCTCTTATCAATAGAATTGTGTCTCAACGTTTTCAGGAACATATCATCCTTTCGAGAACCTTTACGGACATTTTAAAAAAGCTGGATATCAAGGCTTGCCTGATGATTGATGAAAACGGCGGAAACCACCCCCTTAAGATCGGGTGCAGAAATTACGGCATTCCATCTGTTGCGCTTCAACACGGGAGTATCTTTCCGGGAAATCCGGCTTACTCTTTTCCCGAATTTGTGAGTCCTAATCAGGTCCCCTTGTGCGATGTTACCTGTGTGTGGGGGCAGTATTACAAGGATGTGTTGACCAAACAGGGCATTTATCCTGAAGAAAATGTTGTGGTAACAGGTCAGGTTCAAATGGATCATCGGAAAAAGATAATTAGCAAATACGGGGAAAGAGGCTCCACAGGTGAGAGCCTGCGTAAAAGACTTCTTCCATCAGGTTGCGATCGCATCCTGTTTTTAACATCTCAGTACCTGGAGCAAACCCGCAATCTTATAGCAGATATCATGCTTAAGGCTTTTTCGCAAAGCATCGCCCGGAATTTTCTTGTAATACGTCCCCATCCTGCTGAAAACAACCCCCAAATCTTCTGGAAACAAATGATTAGTAAATACAGTCTTGAAGATCGGGTTCTTATTCAGAGCGAGGGCTCTTTTGAAGACCTTATGGATGCTTGCGATATCCATATTTCCGCATTTTCAGCATCATTGAATGAAGCCACGGTGTTCGGGCGTTACAATATTATTTTAAGCAAAAGGCTTTTTGGGGATTTTGAAGGAAGGCTGGAGGCTGGTGTGGCTGTGAACCTGGAAGATTTTCATACCCTGGATCAGGCGGTCGATTTCTGGCTTGAGGCTTCCCAGGAGAAGATTAAGGAATTTCATATTAAACAACAAAAGTATTTACTTACTCATTTTCATCACCTTGACGGTAAAGCCGGTGAAAGGGTATGTAAGGCAATAATTCAGGCTATGGATAGAAATAAAACGGATACGGGTTTTTAATTTGAGCAAGAAAAAAAGATACGTTTATTTCAGTCCTGATGCGGGGAGTTCGGTTATTGAATCCCAGGTGATCGATCATCTTCGTTTAATAAAAGAATCCGATTCAGGGATTATCTTTGATTTGATCCTTCTGGCGCGGAAAACAAAAAACAGTATTCCTCCTTTTTTCGAAGAACAAAGAAAACCGCAAATTGAGCGGGAAATCGGAGGGAGATTTATTGCTCGCCTTTTTTCCTCAACATTCACCGGCTTTTTTCTTTCTCTTTTTCTTCTTTTTCGTTATACCTTTCCTGTTTGCTTCACCCGGTCGCTGGTTATCCAGGGGCGTTCCCGAAACGGCGCATTTATCGGGGCGATTTTTAAATGGCTTTGCCTAGGGCGTACCAGCCTCATTTTCGATATGAGAGGAGAACTCTTTTCGGAATTTACAGAACGCATGGAAGCCTCAAAAAGCCTTCTTTTGAAATATTTTCACTGGCTGTTAATGGGGAGCATAAAAGCTATCCATTGGTTTAATCTTTTCAGCGCTTCTCGAATACTGTACGTAACCAACGACCTCAGAAACATGGTGGAAAAGGATTATTCCTTTGCTAAAAAACGCTTTGGCGGAATTTTCCCATGTTTGAGCGATAAATCCAAATTCTTTTATGATAGTTCCTTAAGACAAAAAATAAGATCTCGTCTGAATCTTTCCAAAGATCAGCTGGTGCTGGTTTACGTAGGAAGCATAAAATGGTATCAATGCGTGCAAGAAATGATGGAATTGTTTCATCTGTGCCTCAAAGCGGATTCCAGGATTTGCTTTTTATTTATAACACATAAAAGGCATCATGATAAAGTAAGAAAAACATTGGCTCATATTGCCCCTGACACCCATTACAGAATATTGCAGGCGCCGCACTCGGAAGTATGTAACTATTATAATGCCTCTGACCTGGGGCTGCTTTTGAGACGCCCTTCTCCTGTGAATTATTGCGCTGCTCCCACAAAATTCGCAGAATACCTGATGTGCGGGCTCCCAGTTTGCCTCACAACGGGGATTGGGGATTACAGCAAATTGGTGGAAAGGGAAAAACTCGGAGTGATTGGTGAGGATCTCGACCAACTTGAACCGCTGGCTGAAAAATGCGTTTGCTACCTTAAGCAATTTCCGGGACAAGAGGAACGGGAAAGAATCTCCCTTGTCGCTCAAAGGCATCTTGATCGAAAGGCTCGTATCCCTGAATATATTGCCCTGTATCAATCTCTTTAATCCAGGATGGCATCGATTAATTCCTTGAACAAGGTGACGCCTTTTTTCAGGCTGTGATATTCTTTAAAATAGTTGTATGCGTTTTCTCCCCATGCCTTGCGTTTATTATGATCTGTCAAAAGTTTCCCGGCTTCATTAAGGAAATGCTCCCAATTGTCATGTGAATTCACTCCCCATCTGAATTTTTCCAGGATTCCGTCGGGGTCTACATTGAGGGAAAGAACCGGTGTGCAACCCGCGGCTGCGTGTAAAAAGGTGTTAGGAAATCCTTCCCTGGTGGAGGTGCAAATCAGGATCTTCGCCCGGTTGTAATAGCGTTGAATCTCGGCAAAAGGAACCTGGGGAATTAATTCGAGATTTTGTATGGATTTTGCCTGATCTGTCGTCTTTTGATAAAGCTCCTTCTCAGAGAGAGCCGGGGACATGATCATCACGAATTTTTCTTCCGGTATAGCGGAGGACATTTTTAAAAACAGTTCCGGGCGTTTCACAGCAGTGCAACGTCCCACCCATAGAATATCTGTTTTTTCCTCCCTGGGGCGCGGGATTACGGGAAATACATTGCGGAAAACTCTGGAGGATATGGATTTATTCTCTGAAAGCAGCGCTTGCTGGTATTTATTCTGTGTTGTGATCAGACTTGCCTTTTTGAGCCCAAAACGGTACAGAAAGGCAAACAAGGGATTTGTTGTTTTCTCATACGATCCATCGCAGTCTCTTTCGGAGGCGGTCATGAAAATATATGGTGTTTTTTTTATTATTTTGAAAAGGATCAATACTCCGATCCTGGGACTGGCGGTTCGATCCACAATAATGTCCGGATTAATTTTCCATAGGGCTCGTATCAATTGGAAGGTTCCCCACAGAACCTTATAAAAGGGTTGTCCGAACGGGGGTTTCTGCCCCCGAAATAGTTCAATTCCGTTTGATTGCTCTATTTGTTTTTGCCCGAAATCCCCTGTGAGATAAATCACTTTGTATCCCTCTTGTTGGGAAAGGGCTTGCCCAAGGAATTTTAATTGAACTTCCGCCCCTCCGGGAGAATAATCCTGTTTTGGTGCGGCATCACCCGTTTGAGTCTCAAAAAGCCGGTAGATCCCCGTTGAGATAAAACAAATTCTTCTTGATTTAAACATAGATATATTATGCTTTTTTTCGATCTTTTTAAACAAAAATATCCTTGACATATAAAGCCTACAATTACAATCTAATTTTCAAATTTAAAACTAAAAGCAATCCTGTTCAAATGTCGCTGACGTCTCCTATCCCTTTAGAGCATAATACTGGAAGACTTCACCCCAGGTATTCGGCGAATTTTGTCGGGCATGCCACCCGGTTTACCAGATCGTCTTTGCGCAACAGTAACGCGATATCGGAAGCCATGAGGACGACTGACAGCTCCCGTTGCGAAAAAGAGTGAATCTCGAACCGTTCACGTATTTCCCCGGGAAGGGAATTGACATCCTTTTGAAAGGGTTCCGTCGTCCGGTTCAGGATTACGACTCGGGCTGTAGAGATTTTTTCCAGAATGAAGATTAGATTTTTCATCATATGCGGTATCAATTGCCATTTCTGATGTTTTCCCGAGTACGTAAAGACTATAGATTTATCCCAACCTAGTCGCCCGCGTTCAGAATCCCTTCCTCATAGAAAAGACACTCTTCCGGAAGAACGTCGCGCATGTCCGCATGTATTCGAAGAGAGGGGAAACATTCTTTTTTTGCCCCAATTGCGCTGTATGACAAAAAATAGCCCATGCTGTGAATAACTCGGGGAGACGTCCGATTTTTCAGGAGCTCCGAAAGATCGGGGTATATGGATTGCCGAAAAACCTTGAACCCCCTGTATTCAGGGGGACGTTCAACGGCGCGCAGATTTCCCTCGCCCAGGACGTCTCGAATCTCTTCGATCTTCGCCATGTAATCTTTTCGCTCTCGCCAATCCGGGTCAACAAAGAGAATCATATCCGTAATCCATCCGTATCGCCGCAGATTACGAAGAAATGAAAGCGCGTTGGAGTCAAAAATACCTTGAAGTATTGGTACGTGAGAGAGGTAGATAATTCGCTTTTGGCATGATTTCATGTCAGTTTTTACTGCGATATATTAAATCGAAGTTCTATTGATTACGCGTTTGAATGGGTAATTCCCGATCCGAGGGTATAGCGTAAGCAATCGGATGAAACTTTGCAATTAACGAGGATATTTCCCGCATCAATAATAATTTTCCCAGCATTAGAGAAGTTACCGAGAGCGAATTCCCTATGTCCGACTATAAAAACGAGATATCGGGCATACTCTACGGCTTCCCTAAAAGAGAGAGCCATCGGAAAACCACTTGGGGAGACATAAGGATCATAAATCTTTATATCATATCCTTTATTCATGAAATGCCTTACAATGGGAAAGGAAGGGCTTTCCCTAATATCGTCAACGTCAGGCTTGTATGTCAAACCGAAGAAGGTAATCGCCCCGGGTCCATGTTTCTCAATTATTTTTTCGATATTGCTGATAAAATAATCTGGCTGGGAATCATTTATTTCACGAGCGAGTTGGATGAGTCGAGATTCCTCACGGGCGATTTCAACGATGAACCATGGATCCACTGCGATGCAATGTCCACCAACTCCAGGTCCTGGATTATGCAGGTGGACTCGTGGATGTCGATTCGCCATTTTAATGACATCCCACACGGAAACGTTTATTTTATCGCAAATTCTGGCAAGTTCGTTTACCAGGGCGATGTTGACGTCTCGGAAGGTGTTCTCAACAAGTTTTGTCATTTCCGCTGTTGTGGAGTCCGTAAGTATTATCTCTCCCTGAGCAAAGGCAAGATACAAATCTCTTGCCTTTTCAGATGAAACAGCGTTTATGCCTCCGATTATACGATCGTTTCCGATCAGTTCCTTCAGAATTTTTCCTGGCATAAGTCTTTCAGGGGAATGAGCGACGAAAAAATCCTCACCCGCTTTCAAACCGGATCCTTCAAGTAAGGGACAAATCAAATCCAGGCATGTTCGAGGAGGAGAAGTCGATTCAAGAATCACAATATTGCCTTTCCGGAGAAAGGGGATGATGGATTTTGTGGCGTTTTCCACATACGACATGTCCGCCTTATGTTCCTTTGTAACGGGAGTTGGAACAGCAATAATATAGGCGTCTGAAGGTTCTGGAGACGAAACAGCCTTTAGATTGCCTGATTTTACCGCAGCCTCCACAAGCGTAGATAATCCCGGTTCGTATATATGGATTTCTCCCTTATTCAATTTTTCCACCACATCTCGCCTGACATCCACCCCCAGAACGTCATATCCATGAGTGGCGAACATGGATGCCGTTGGCAGACCAATATAACCAAGTCCTAAAACGCAGATTTTTATATTTATATCTTTTGAAGACATGATTTCCCCCTTTATCAATTATTAAATAGCGTTTCCCATAAAAAATTTCGTCACGATTATCAATTTATAATAATAGCGAATGCTGGTTATTTCCAAACTCTTTGTCAAGATGATTGCGTTTAATGGAAAAGGGCTTTTTTTGAGCGCGGATAATAATTGGACTTCACTTCAGCGGTTTTTAAAAATAAAAAACTGTGACCTGTATTCTTACTCGATTATTTTGCAATTAAAAACATTCTTGACCAGTGAAATTCATATTGAGATTGTTGGATTGATTAATTCTTGGAAATAATCATCTATGGCGTGAAAAGGTTTTGGATTTTGATCTGATGAGGATTCTTGTTATTAATTATGAATTCCCTCCATTGGGCGGCGGGGGAGGGGAGGTTTCCAAATATCTGTCTGAGGGATATGCCCGACGCGGACATGATGTGAAGATTCTGACTGCGCGTTGGGGATCATTATCCGCAAGGGAAACTCTCCAGGAGAGACTTTTCATACGGAGGATTTTCGCCTTCCGAAAACAACCGGATAATTGCACCCCTATTCGAATGGCTGCCTTTATGTTTATGGCTCTTCCCGAAGCCTTTAAAATTGCGCGCCAATGGAAACCTGATATCGTCCATTGCCATTTTATGGTTCCTGTCACACCCGTGGGATTCTTCTTGAAAATTCTCTTTCATATCCCCTTTATCGTCACCCTGCATGGGGGTGATGTTCCTGGACATCAACCAGCTCAAACGGCAAAATATTTTCGTTTCATTAAAGGTTTTTTAGGAATGATTCTGAAACGTGCTGATGGCGTTGTTTCTGTAAGCGAACCTCTCCGCAGATTGGCGGGAAAATCTTTTCCGGATATTCCCATAATACTAATTCCTAACGGCGTTGACGTTGATTTGTATCACCCGCTTGAGACTCTTGAAAGAGAAGAAGAAATTAAGTTCATATTCTCAGGCCGTTTCAACAGGGAAAAGAGGTTGGATATTCTGCTCGAGGCGATAAAGCATTTGATTCTTATTGGAAGAAAGGGCTTCAAGGTTTGCCTTGCAGGAGCAGGACCCCTGGAAAAGGACTTGTTGAATAAAGCCAGGGATTGGAACCTTTTGGAAACAGTTCGTTTTACAGGATGGCTCGCCCGCGAAAAAGTTGCTGAGGAACTTCGGAAATCGCACGTCTTTATACTGCCTTCCGAGAAGGAAGGCATGCCGGTTGCCTGTTTGCAGGCTATGGCAAGTGGTCTTCCTGTGATCGGGACCAGAATTCCAGGGATCATGCAGATTATAAACAATCGGGAAAACGGGATTCTTGTTGATGCTGGGAATCATGCATCTCTTTCACAGGCGATGGAGTATATGCTTGATCACCGGGATATCGCCGCTTTGTGGGGAAAAAGAAATAGAGAGATCGCCTATTGTGATTTTCGATTGGATGTTATTATAAATCAATATCTTGATCTATTTAAAAAGATACTAAAGAATCGAAATGTCAAATAAAAAATACGGACATATTCTGAATGAAATGGGAACCTTTTTTCCTTATATAATATTTATTGTAGGAGCTGTTCTCAGAATTTATCGCCTTGGATCGAAGAGCCTCTGGTTCGATGAGATTCATACCCTTGAGGACGCCTTCAAGAGCTATAATATCTGGAAACAGACTCATATCCTTTATTTCATTATAGTTCGATTTTTTCTGTTCCTCGGAAAAAGCGAATTCTGCCTCCGGTTCGCCTCCGCTCTTTTCGGCGCTCTGGGCGTTATGATAATGTATTTTGCCGGAAAAGAAATCTTCCAGGATAAGCGCGCCGGAATCCTGTGCGCCCTTTTTACCGCTCTTTCAAGGGTTCATATCCAGTATTCCCAGGAGGCGCGATATTATCCTGCCATGTTTTTCCTCGCAGGGCTTTCCCTGTATCTTTTCGCCCGCTTCTTTCACAGGAAAAGCCTGATCAGTCTATTGCTGATCCCCCTTGTCGCCCTGATAAGTTTTATGATTCACCCCACCACCCTGGCGTTTTCCGGATTATTGCTCGTCTGGATACCCTTTGTACTTGTCGTTACCCCTTCCGGCAGGTCTATGATTAAATCATTCTGGCGTTTTCTCGCCTCCCTTGCGTTGGATGGATGGCGCCCCGCGAAAGCAAAAAAAAAGAGGATAAAGCCTTCTCAATTACCTTATGTTTCGCGCATCTTTAAAAAGATTCTAATCTTGATTATTCTGATTTGCTTTCTTTGGAGCGCGGCGTGTAGCGGGAGGATTCTCTTTCGAAGGGCGCTTGTTTACTCCCGACAGATACAGATATTCAACGCCCCGGCTCAAGGCGTTTCACCCTCTTTTAAGTTCTTCTTTGGGGATCATTTCCTTGTCTATGGACCTATTGTCCCCCCCTGCAACGCGCTGAATAAATATATCGTAGGCGCCTTTATCATTTTTTTTATAATAGGATACGCAAGGGCTTTGATACGACATTTTCCCTTTGGCGGATTTATTGCCCTTTCCGTTGCTGTAACCTTTACCCTCCTTTTTTCCGTACCCCTTAAAACGTGGTATTCACATAAATATATCATTTTCCTTTACCCTGGAAACATACTCTGCCTGATGTTCGGATTTGTCTCTGTTGTCGATTGGGCGTATAGTGTCATAAAATCCAGTTGGCGGCTTAACCCCCTTTATCTCAAGATTTTTCTTTATTCCCTGTTTCTCGCCCCTCAGATTTACAAGGACGCCAATCTCATCAACCGTCATTATCGCTCCAAAGGAATAAACGTAAAAGACGCCGTAAAATGCGCCGCGGAAAATATGAGTTCAAATGACGTGATCGCCACCTATGGGGTTACACATGGACCAGTTCAATATTACCTAAATCGCCTTGGAGTCCCCCTTGAGCGCTATCAGGAATTGAAATGGGAGAAGGGGGATGGACTCCGTTCTGTCCAAATCCTGCTCAAATCCCTGGAAGCAGGGGGGGCGGTGTGGTATATATTCGGCTGGCCTTATGACATAGAGCAAAAGCCTGTTTTGAAAAACTGGGTGGATACCCATTTCGATCTTGTGGAGCGGTTCCCTTATGAAACCGATCATGATTATGACGTTACCCTCTGGAAATGGAAGTATGACGGCGTAACTTTGAACGATATATCCCCCGTTGAATTGAACCTGCCGCTTGAATCTCGACAAACCACTCCAATATCCTCCGATCGTTTATGGAGCGCCGACGCCACGATATTCTCTCTTCACGCCATTGAATCTGTTTGCGAGCTGGCGCAAAAGCAGGATTTGCCTTCCTCCTTTACAGTGGACATTTATCTGGATGATGAAAAGGCGGGAGGGATTTATCAATTGCCAATGAATCTTGATTCCCCTTTGAAAACTGATTTCACCGTTCCTTATGGGATTCATCAAATCCGGTTTGATGTAAAGACAGACCCTCCGCAAAAAACGATGGATCGCGTCGCATTCATAATACAAAGTCAAAGTCCTGATAAAATATTTATCCCTGCCGTGAGTTACGACGCATCCAGCGCGAGTTATGACATTGAATGCAGATCAGAGAACAACATGACCTATGTCTTCATGCCTTATAACTCCTTTGTGGGATACAATGTTTCGATTCCCGAAGATGGAGATTATTATCTGGCAATCAATGCAAGGAATTCTTCGGTTGGTTCGATCTTCTACCATATAGATATTGATGAAACGCCCGGAGGTATTGTTAGATTCAATAAAGCGGACAAGTCATGGGAGACAAGAGGTTTTCCCGTAAAATTGAAAACAGGGGAACATCAGGTAAATATTTATTATATCAGTGATGTTGGGGGAAAGAAAGGGGAGCAAATAACGGATCATGATTCCCATATCCAGCACCTTTCCCTGGAATCTTTGGAAAGCGCGCGAAACAAAAAGGATACGAGGGTATCTATATCCCGGGACGCCCTGGTTTCGATCTCCGGAATCAAGCCCTTGAAGGATATGAAAATCGGAGATGAGAAAACGCAAGGGTGGATAACTTACGCCCTCCCGGATACTTCTGAGGCTGATATTTCAGTCAGGGGCAGGAGATACAAAGCCCTGAAAGGGGAAATTCTCCCCGAAATGGAAAAAGCGGGTTTTTCCACCCCGTGTATTCCCGTCAAACCGGGGCAGATTGCATATTTTTCCGTAAAAGCGGGAGTGGAAAATCTGAAAAACCATTCCGCCAATGTCATGGTGGTTATGCTGGATAAAAATCTCAAAGTTGTTGGAAGGAAATGGATCAGCGCCCAGGGAATCACGGAAGATGTTCCCGAATCGAAGTTCATCTGTTTCGGTACAGCGCCTTCCCAAGCGGAATTCATGATTATTCAGCTTACTGTTTATGAAAACAGTCAGAAACGATTTCAAAACCCGGGCAAGTTCTGGTTTTACGATTTTCAATCGGATGCGGATTTAATCAAAAACTTTTGAATTATATTCGGAAAACTGATGCGCAATTTTTAACGGGAGAGATAAAGGTTTCACAGCCGCATCTTGCTCTGCCAGGTTTCCGTATCGAGACCCAGAGGAATGATTTCCGGTTCTTCGGGATATTCCTTCAATCTCTCACGGAGGGCGTAAATGCAGAACTCCGTTTGATTGATCGCGTTGTTTGGCTGCAAAATCCACCGTAAAACATATTTCTCCTTGAATTCCGGTTTTTCGAAACTCTGAGCTATTGCCGTTAGGAAAGGCTTTTTATCCCCCAAACGCCCGATCAAAACCAGGTAATCCGGCGCTGGCTTGCGGGAAAGAAGCAGCTCCACCGAATACCGCTTCCACCCGAATTCCTTATCCGTAAGTCCCAAAAGGTCCAGAATCCTTTGTTTGGCGTAATACCCGAATTGCCCGATCTGATCCGCGCCGATCAGGGCGTCTTCGGGAAGATTCTGCGTGCACCATTTCCCCGCTTCCGCATTGATCACGATCGGGGGCTCGAAAAACCATTTCACCCGCGCCGGAAAATTCCAGCTCGCGATAAACTGGATCGTCCTCGAATGAAGCCGCGTTTTGGGGGAGTCGAGATTGTTGGATGTGTAAAAATTCATTCCCTGGAAGATCACGAATAGACCGATGATCAATGGAAGGTTGTCTTCCACGCGTTTTTTCATCGCCCGCAAAAATTCCTGAAACAGAATAATCAGTATCGGGATCATCGGAACATAATGACGGAAGGGAGAGGCTTGCACCTGGCCAACGGATAACGTGAACAGCAGAATCCCCCCCCCAACCACCATGGGGATCAGAAGAGAACGCTGCAATTCCCATTCCTCCTTGTGATAGGTGAAAATCGCCAGAACCGCAAAAAGAGGAATATAGGACCACGAGATGATGAATTGCAAAAGCATGTGAAGACTCGGATTGTCGAAAAAGTTGGATGTCGTTGTTTTGGCGTAAACGGTGTTCGGCAATAACGATCCGTAATACAGGAAGCGCCAGGTGAAAAAGACGATCATGACGCAAATATAAGGAAGGAAAAAACGTACGCGGATGTTCGGCACAGGATAAGGGAACTTCTCTGTGCGGCTGTTTTTCAAATCCAGAAACAAAATCGGGACCAACAGCCAGAAATAGGCGAATCCTTCAGGACGCGTCAGGGCGATTGCCGAAAAAGCCAGAGATGAATTCAGGTAATTCCGCCGCTTGAAACTGAACATCGCCCATATAAAAAGAAATGCGTAAAATGTGGTTTCCAATCCACGCCCCGTATGATAGTGAATCATGGGATTGAAAAATACCATGAGCGGCGTGGCCAGATATATCCAGTCAATCTTGCGCTGGTTCTTCTTTAAACTATAATAGGAGGCAACCCATAACAGGAGCATCGTGGAAAGAACTCCGAGCGCCTTGGAGATGGCAACGGACGATACGCCCATCCAGCGGAATAATGCCAGGATCATCACCCAGAGTAAATTGGAATACCCCTCTACGCGTTCCCCTTCGTTGAATACCAGTCCCTTTCCTTCCACGAAATGATCCACATATCGGAATGAAATGAAGCAATCCTCTCCGATGTGGTTGTAGGATATGATTGTGTAGGGGATGATCAGAATACAGAAAACGGTGATAAATGTATTGTAATGAGCGCGTTTCAACATAGATAAAAACCTTCTTTTAAGGAATCGGCGACATCATAAGATCAAAAACTTATGCCTGATTGCGGGATTTGCCGTCAAGGATATTTCAATTCATATAAAGTATAATAAGGAGACGTTGCCCTTTCCTCAAGGTATCCTTGCGTCAATTGAGTGAGAATCGGATTTCGCATTGAAACTGAGCGATACAGCGCTATATGGGTTATCTTCATGTTCTGAAGTTCCTGCAGCGCCGTGGAAATATCCGCCTGATTACTTTCCCAGTATTGAAAGAGCGCGTCTCCAGCCTGGTAAAAACGTCGCTCCATCCAGCGTCCCGTTGACGCGATCTCCGGATCGAACAACAATACCTTGGAATTCTCTGGTAAATTGCTGTTCAGAAATAACGCCTCCGGCGTCCGGTCCTTGTCTCTTAAGTACATTTTAACCCATTGCCTTTTCAAACCTGTCCAGGGGAAAAGATATGTTTCACGGAATCGCTGGTAATAATTCCATCCCGCATTTGCCAGGGTGAATAGAATCATGATCATCAGAATCCATTTTCGCTTCGAAGGCAGCCTTTTTATGAGGTCTTCCGCCATCATGGCAAACGCTATCAAAAGAAACGGGAAATATCCCTGAAACCATCGCGCCTGCGCGTTGACGCCATAGTATAAAAATACAAGCAGGATCATATTCATGAATCCCCAGAAAAGACGCCTTCTGCGCCGTTTCATCGATAATCCGAGGGAAAAAGGGGACAGAACCATGACGAGAATGATGATCCAGTTCCCATCCCATGACAGAAGGGAAAATGATCCCCACGCGCTTTGTAATAAATGCAAGATTCCCTTGTATTCCGGTATCCCGTGCATGGCGTGGAGCAGTAATGCCGAAGGAATCAAGTCTGCGCGTGTGGGGAACAAGCTCAAGGCAAACGGGAAAAAGGGATTATTTGTCATAAAGGCGTTTTTTATCACCCAGGGGAGCAAAGGAAATGCAACGCCCGAAAAATACGCAACAAGGCTCCCGGCAATATGAAGTAAATCACCCGGTGATCCTGGTTTGAATGGAAATTGTATGAATGGGAAACGGGCGCTTCGCTTGTTATCATCCTGAATAATACATGAGAAAATCAGGATGATCGGCATGATGATGAAAGAAGCGATACCCAGAAAAATCTTGACGGCGACCGCTCCTCCCGCGCAAAAACCCGCCAGATAGAGCCATATCCTTCTCTTATTATTCCGCCAGGTTATCATGGCAAGAAAACTCCCGAGTAGAAAAGGCGCGGCGGCAAGATCGACAAGAGATGTCGGCGCCCATCTCATAACAATGGGCAAAGATAAAAACAGGTAAACCGTAAAAACGCCCGTAAAATTGGAACCAAGACGTCGGCTCAATAGGATGATTCCCAAACAGCTGAGCCCCAGTATGGCAAAATTCATCATCACGCCGGATTGCTCATGTCCCCACCGGAGCGCAGCCAGATAAAACATCTCGATCTGCATGGGATAATTATAACAGAAACTGATCCGCACCGGTTCAATCCCGCCTTCAAGGGAATAATACCTTGGTACAGTGATATGATACAGATACGCGTCCCCTGAAATATCCGGAACAAGGGAATGCATAAAAATCAGGATGATGAATGGAAGACACAAAATAATCCAGAGAGGCGAAAATGAATTTTTTCCCTTGTTCTCAGCTGGATTTTCTTTACAAACATTACAGGATTTTCTTCTTGATAAATTGATGGAGAACACTCCCAATATGACTCCGAGAAGAAAGAGGAAAAATAGAATTCCGCTCCCCAGATAACCAAGAAGCCCTGATATAAGCATGATATCCCCCAGAACAATGATTCCCATTATGCCGGAATAAAAAAGAATATGCGGGAAATCGGGCATCTCTTTCGCAATTCCCGAGATTTGCAAAACAAAAACGCCCCATCCCACAAAGGCGGAGACATTGAGGCAGAAGAAAAGAAGAATAGGGATTATAGAATGATCGTTCATATTCTGGAAATGAATTCGATCGTTTTCCGGTAATCAGGGAAGATGGACATCGAATGTCGTTATATGTCCCGGTTTTATTTCAATGTTTCCTGCGCTTTTGCCACCCGCATCGATCCTGCGCTTTCCCGGAGGAACATCCAGGAATGCGTAGAATCCGGTTCCATCCGTTGTCGTTTTCAGGTTGATTTCCGGAAGAGAAATTTCCATCCCATCCTGAATCGCTCCATTTTTCTTTACGGTTCCCCCGAGGATTCCGTTTGGATTGGAAATTTTCCAGGCAAATGGGGGAACATCCGCCCACTCGGGCAAAGCCTCGTTTCTCAGGTTTTTGAAAAAGGTTTCCGGCGACGCCTTTCCGCTGATGGGGTTGTTGTAAGAATACAATACAAAACCATTGGAACCGTACATCCTCGCCGTTTTGATTTGCTCGAGCGTCCCGCTGAATGTGTTCAGATAACTCCCAATGCCGATCGTTGACATCCTGAAACACTGGTTTCCCAGAGTGAATCGCGACCAGTTCTGAAACTGGATTTTCTGCTTTGTATCATGCTGCCGTTTGTATCCCATGCGGCAGTTGATATCCAGGATGTGTCGCCTGTTCCATTCCGCCCAATCCTGTATCCCCCCTGCATGAGCGTCTGTTTTCCGAAAATCGCCCCCGGGAATGTCTCCCCACCCGATCGTGCAAACCGAGACCTTGATCCGAGGTTTGACGGCGATCATCCGGACATAAGCCTTTCGAAGAAAATAAGTCACCTGCTGCCTTAAAAAAGCGAGCCATTGAGAATCCCGCGGGGAAGGCGTGTCTTCTCTTTTGTATAATGTTCTGAAACGCTTCAGGGCGATGGGATTGTATCCCCATCCCGGATTGGGATAGCGTACATAATCGAAATTGATCCCATCCACATCATATTTCCTGATGATATCGAGGCAGACATTGATATTATAATCCATAACATCCGGTACGCCCGGATCAAGATAATAACTGCCATTATCCGATTTCTCCCCCTTGGAGTTGATGGAAGCCCATTCAGGATGTTTTCCCAGGATATGGTTTGGAGGGAAAGACGGATTTTTTTTGTCTCCTTTGAATATGCGATAATTCACCACCCAGGCGTGAACCTCGATTCTTTTTTGCCCGCCTGATGTATCATGGGCGAGCTCGACCAGATGTTTCAAGGGATCATAATCCGGATCAGGGAGGTTGGTTGCTCGCGGTTCGTATGCGGAGTCGTAATAAGCGTCTCCTGTTTTACGCACCTCCGCGATGATAGCGTTCAGATTCGCTTCCCGGATGGTCTTCACCATCTGAATGGTCTGTTCTTTTGTCAGGAAACCTTTGTTCCATGAATCCGCCCATATCCCCCTGTATTCCGTTGGCTTTTCTGTTACCATGAAAGCCTGGGGGATATCGTATTTCATGTCGTTTTCATTGTCACCCGCGCCGATCAGGCAGTACCACAAACCGGATTTGGATTTCCATTGCAGGAGGCGGGAAAAAATGCGGTCATTTTCCTTTTCATCGCCGTTTTCCCCGTTATCCTGAAGCATCATGGAGAAGGCGTCATCATGCGAACGGAAAAACGCCAGGATGCCCTTGTTTCTGTATTCCGATGAAATACTGGCGGTGAAAAGACAGTTCTGTCCCGCGTGAGGCGCGGATGGAACCATGTTGAACCATTCAGCGATCCCCGCATCAGTATCCCCCGCATGGATCGCAGGTATGATTGCAAGGAATGACAGGATCATGGTACAGGCTTTTATCTTCACCATAAACCTCTTTTTTCATTCTGGATTTATATAAGAGAACCGGTAATAGTTCATCTCTTTGAAAAACATTGTTGGGTTGGATCAATGAGCAATTATCGCGCACAGTCTAGTATGCCTTTACGAGCGAAGTTTTGCCGTAATAATGTTTCAGGATGTCCGTGTATGAGTAACCTTTCAGAGCCATTCCGAGGGCGCCGATCTGGCATAAACCCACGCCATGCCCCCATCCCGCCCCATGCAGGACTATTTTCATGATCTTTCCCGTATCGTCTTTTTCAAAGTCCCAAACAAATGCGCTGGAGAAGAGGAACTTTTCGTGAAGGGCGTTCCGAATCTGGTATTGACTCTTGATGGTTCGCTTTTTCCGATTTCCTCCGGAATCCTTGTACAGGACCTCGAGTTCATGAATCCTGCCCGAATTCCCTCGGAACTTCGCCTGAAAATCAATGAATTCCGCAATATCCTTTATCTCCGCCTTGGTTTTCAGATACTGGACGAGTTCCTCATGGGCGTATTGCTTTTGCCATCTGTAATAATGCCCCGCTTCATCCACGGCTCCCAGAAATTGCGGGAGTTTCTCTTCAGGGCAGGTATTGGGAGAACAGAAGCTGTCGCTTTTTTTCAGAAAATCCCCCATGATCCATTCCCGCGCATTCTCCTCTGTAATCGGATTGAAAAGAGCGGTGGGCGAATCGGGAGGCGCATCCGTTGCAGCGCTGATACCAACCGCCCCTTCCCCGAAAATATTTCGGGCGCTTTCCATGATTCCCCCGCAACTCTTGGAATAATATGCCCCGCAAATATAACCTTCGTATGTAACTATGCACATTCCCCGCGTTTCCGCAACATGCTGCGCCACCCCTTCCGATAAATGGGTCGTTCCCTGGTATCTCTGGCAGCAATCGTCGTTGCATATAGAAAAAGGTTCGTCGATGTGTTTGTTTTTAAGGAAAACGAGCATCCAGGAACGCGCAGCCGTCGCCTGGGCTTTGATGAATTCCGGGGGACACGTTGCGCTCATCTCCGATGTCACCACGCAGGTAAGATAGGATTCCATGGGCAGTACATTGACAACGACAAGTTTTCCATTTCTGTTATGGAATTCGAATTGATCCGGGAAGGTTAAATCCACCTCTTTTTGCCAGTGAAATCCCCTTCCAGCGACTATCCCCTTCATGAGAATCCCCGATCTGGGACTTGGTTCCTTTTTCCCGGTTCTGGGGATGAGACGCAGGAATCCTTGTGTCTTCAGAATGTCCCCCTTTTCCCTGTTCCCGCATTCGAGGTGATCCCCGGATACTTTTATCGAAAGGGATGTTCTGGAATCGAATTTCACCGGGATGGTTTTTTGATCCGCCTCCAGATGGTATTCCCCCGCCCCAAGATCCATCTCGATGAAGGTTTTGTTGTCTTCTTCCAGAACGATCCCAACCCGGCAAACAGGTTCTTCCTTGGGAAAAGGGGTTTTCAATACATCCGGTTCCCTGATTTCCACCACTTTGCATTCCTCCTTGTTTTATAATATGACTTGTGCGGATTCTGGTTTGTTCTCCCATCCTCAGCGTTTTATTCCTTCCGCTTGATTGAAACAGAATTTCAGGGGTATCCAATCATGGTAATTGTGAAAATTCACTTTTCTCAGGGGAGCGCAGGAAGACAGCTCCTTTCCATCCGGCAGGTAACGGGAATAATCGTAACGGGCAAGGTGAAAGCGCCAGGTATCTCCGGTACGGGGACACCTCCCCCTGGTTATGTCAATTGCGGACCAGGGGATGCCCACTTCCATCTGCCAGGTTTCATCCTCGTCATTCCCCTGATTCATAGTCCCATTTATTTTTGTGGATACAAGAAGACCCTGGCAATTCCATTTCTTTCGATCCTTCCAGGGAATGCCTTCTCCATTCCTCGCATCATAAACCGTTCCCAGGGCATTGATCTCAAAATTATAGTAAATGTCCTGATTTTTCAAAGGTTTCAGGAATATTTCCAGAACATCTTCCCTGAATGTGGAGGAATCCCTTTCCGTAAGAGCGCCTCCTATATCCCTGTCATACGCCTTGAAACGCACAAACAGGTATTGGGAATTCCAGCAGATTCCAGCTTCAGTAAGACTGATCGGCTTTGTTCCTGTCTCCGGTACGAAAAATTTCATCTCTCCAGCCTCTTCCCAGGCTTTTTCCGTTAAAATCCCATCCACTGTGATTGTTTCGGATGTGTGATACGAATGATAGGAGAGATTTTCTTCTTCTGAATAGGATGGAATAATCAAACATAAAAACAAGACGCATAAGCGCGGAGGAGACAAAAGAATTTTTCCCAAGGTTTCTCTCATTTTCTCATTCACTTTATCAAGGTTAAATAAGTCTGAAGATATTTTTCCCCAAACTACCGTAAAAATACTTTCCTATAGTGGAAGAGAATATCTTTTGCATTAAAAAACTGATAAAAAGCGTAAATATCTTTTTACTTGACAGAATAGCGCCTGTTAGGATACAGGTATTAAACAATTGGTCAAGGAGTTTATTATGCATAATAACGCTGGTTTTACCCTTATAGAGTTATTGATCGTGGTGGCGATCATTGCCATTCTGGCAGCTATTGCCGTTCCCAATTTTCTCGAGGCTCAAATCAGATCCAAGGTTTCCCGCGTCAAAGCCGATTTCCGCTCCCTCGCAACTGGCATCGAAACCTACCACGTTGACTGGAACAAATATCCACCGGATGTCCCGAATCCTCAATTCCTTATCACCATGATTCATCCCCTGACAACTCCCCAGGCGTATTTCTCCAGCGTCAACCTGATCGATCCCTTTATTCCCGTTCAAAAATTGAGCGGACAAAGCCTCAATGGCTACCAATACTACAACGCCGCTCCCAGTGGGGCAAATTCCCTCGCATCGCCTTATGGCGCTCTTTCTCCCAATTGGGGGGATTATATCACCAATCTGGGCGTTTTGTCCGATCCGCCTTATGTGCAGGCAGCCATTATGGTATCCTTCGGTCCCGATGCCGGTAAAGGTCCCTGGAAGGGTGACGATGGGGGAGAATGGGTTATCTTCGGACTCGATTACGACAATGGAACACTCGGATATGACCGCGTTTACGATCCGACCAATGGAACAGTCAGCTGGGGCGATATCATCCGCATCGTGGGAGAGCAGAAGGGAACTCCTTACAGAAATTGATTTATAGATGTTCTGGTAACGGAGCCATGATGCGCCCCATACAATTCGTTCTTTGGTTTTTTTACTTGACGCGCCTCCGAATCATAACATATTAAAACTTGAAAATGGTTACCTTATAATTGCTCATTTTCATGTTGTTGTGAAATATTCCGATCATAATCGGGTTTTTGAATAAACCTTATGATCTGATATTACGGTTCTTGTCGCTGTAGTGGAAAGTTGAAGCGGAAAATCAAATATTATTGTATATTTTTTTCTATTGTCCTCGTTTGGATTGTCCCCCCAATAATATCCTTATGCAAAGCGCCCCTGAACCTTCATGGAAAATACGATTATACCAATGGATGGTATCACCGCGTTCAAAAAGGGGATACGTTGGATTCTTTGGCGAAGAAATACAAACGCTCGAAAACCCTGATTGCCCAGGTGAATGGCGTCAATCCTCAAAAATCGCTTCAGGAGGGATGGTATATCTTCATTCCCCCTCTTGAATCAAGCCCTCCCAAAACAGTATCCAAATCCGCCCCCCCTTCCCCGGTTCCTCCGGTCGCTTCATCTCACCGGATGGAAAAAGCGCCCGAAAAGAAACAGACAACGCCTTCATCAAAAAGCCTGTCGTCCCCTTCCGCCAAGGCCTCTTCCTTACAATCAAGCGCATCGAGTGATAATGTAAGGGCGTCCTCCAAAGGTTTTATCTGGCCTGTTTCCGGCAGAGTCATAAAGGAGTTCAGCGACAGTCAAAGCGCCCCTCATAAGGGAATCGACCTCTCGGCGAAGAAAGGCGCAATCGTACAGGCTTCTAAATCCGGTAAGGTAATCTACAGCGGGGAGGAAATCCCGGGTTACGGAAAACTTGTCATCATCGACCATGAAGACCAAATCAGCACCGTATATGCCCACAACAGCGAATTGCTGGTAAGGGTGGGGAGATATGTGGAAAGGGGAGCGCCGATTGCGCGCGTTGGAGACACGGGACGCGCCAGCGAATCTCATCTTCATTTTGAAATCCGCAGAAAAGCCGTTTGCGTGAATCCCCGGAATTACCTCCCCTAAAAAGGGCGCACGCCAGTTTTCCGATTATTATTCAAATATGATGGGAAGCGCTGTATCTATAATTTAGCATAATATTTCCGCTAAATACCTGGATTTTTATAGGGATTGACCTCATAGCCCAACCACTCACTCGGAAAACTGATGCGCGCCACCCTGAAAACAAGTTTTGACATTTTCCTTGTCATTTCATCATAGGTTTATTTATCTTATTATCCGGTCTTTTGAACAATAAGAATGATAATGGAAAAAAGGGAGTAAGGAAATAACCTTATACAAGAAAATGAGAAATGGCTGGATCAACAAAGACGTTTGAAGTTCTGGATATACGGAAAATCTCATCCAGAGGCTCCGCTGTGGATGCGGAGATCAGATGAACTGAAAATCCATATTCCTGAAGCAAAAAGCGAACTGGATAAGGAACTGAAAGACAAGTAGTCATAATGTTCTGAAAGGGGGGAAATATCATGCTGGAGGCTCTTTTTATCGCCGGTGCGGCGCGTACTATGAGCAAGGCGAATCTGGCTGAAATGGAGAGCGCAAAGGCGACAAAGGTTGCTTCCGAGGTCAGGTTGCAAAACGATGCCATCATAGCTGACGTTGAAAAACTTTATTTAATAGCAAAGGCGCTTTGGACTATCCTTAAAGAACAACATGGTTATACGGATGAGGGTTTATTGAAAAAAATCAGGGAAATTGATCTTGAAGACGGGAAATTGGATGGAAAAATATCCCAAACCGAAGCGCCGAGCTGCCCTGTATGCGGTCGCAAGCTGATTGGGAAGCATCCTGTTTGCCTGTATTGCGGAGCAACGATTGCCAGAGATATATTTGAAAGATGAGGCGTCAATCATAATGAAACGAATTATTCTTTCTTTGACATTTATTCTTTTATTGTGGCTTCCCATCCTTTACGCCGGACAGCCCAATCCCGACAAAGCGCTGTTTGTCGAAAAAAAGGATGAATTCAAGGAACAGCTTCAAAAACGCGCCGCCAGAATGGATAAAAAGAAAGCCGATAAGGATTTGGAATTGAAGATGGACGCAAGCGCTCTTTCTGTTCCTGAATCGCCCGAAATTTTTACGCAAGCCTGGAGTCATCCCCCAGTTTCACAGGATTTGACGGGAAGCTGCTGGGCGTTCTCCTCCACTTCATTCTTCGAGTGCGAGATTTACAGGCTGTCTAAACGTAAGATCAAACTCTCCGAGATGTTCACGGTTTACTGGGAGTATGTGGAAAAGGCGAGACAGTTTGTTCGTAAAAGGGGCGATTCCCATTTCGGAAAAGGTTCACAGCCCAACGCCGCCATTCGCATCTGGAAAAGATACGGCGTTGTTCCCGCTCAAGCCTACGGTTCCATCGATCCGGAAAAAAAGATTTATCAGGATGGCGATATGTTCACCGAGATGGAAACCTTCCTGGAATCCATAAAGGAAAGAAATGAATGGAACGAAAAGCATGTCATTGAAACCATCAAATCCATTCTGAACCGGTATATGGGAGTTCCGCCGGTTAAAATCGATGTGGATGGAAAACAAATGACGCCCGGAGAATACCTGGATCAGGTTCTTGGATTGATCCTGGATGATTACGTGGATATGATGTCTCTCATGCAGGCGCCTTTTTATCAGAAGGTGGAATACAAGGTGTGGGACAACTGGTGGGGGAGCAGGGATTATTATAACGTTCCCCTGGATGACTTCATCGACACGATCAGAAAGGCAGCGCGGGAAGGATACACGCTTTGCATTGCCGGAGACAATTCCGAAGCGGGATTTCTTCCCTTGCTCGATTGCGCCGTGATTCCCGGATTTGACATATTGTCTCAAAATATCGACGATTCCGCGCGGCAGTTTCGTTTCTCCAATGAGAGCACATCGGATGACCATGCGATCCACCTGGTTGGTTACCTTGAAAAGGATGGGGAGACGTGGTATTTGATCAAGGATTCCAGTACAAAGGCGCGCAACGGACGCCACAAGGGGTACATGTTTTACCGCGAGGATTTCGTGAAATTAAAAATGATGAACATCATGGTGCACAAGGATGCGGTGAGAGATCTCATGCCCCGGTTTGAAAAAGAAAACAAGGCGAATTAAAAATGAAAGTCGAATATCATTTGGTTGATTTCAATATTGCCGCATCCTCCAGGTCAATTTGTCTTCCCGATGCAGATTTTGACTTGATCAAATCCGATTTGGAAACAACAAAAAAAGAGTGTTTATTATAATGCATTCTTACCCTGTTCTTCCAAGCCTGTTCAAATGAGAGTCCCGGGGTTTTGGTTTGAACGTCTATTCTTACGCGATCCTGAAAAACAGAGATCTCGTGTGAAAGGATTTTTTGCTCATCCGTCAAATCGGCAGTAGTAAATTGCGCATCGCGCAGGGCATTTAGAAGTCTCCGGGCATTTTCCAATGTCGCCTCTATAAGAATATCAAGATCGAAAGTAGAGCGGGGCACTCCATGCAAAACTGCAGCAATCCCGCCGATTACGACATATCGAACGTCATGGTTTTCGAAGGACTTGAATACGTCCTGCAACCGGCTCAGCATGTTTGGACTCCAGAATCTTCGGATTATTTTGCAATATCAAATCCGTAAATGAGCAAAACGCTTCCATGCGTTCTTCTATGGATAAGGATTGAAACCAGAGCGCCTTTGCTTCCGGGGTTTCCGCATCAAAGGAATGT
>JAFGFK010000484.1 GCA_016931135.1 Candidatus Sumerlaeota bacterium
ACTTGGAGAGGCGGTTGCCGTGGCTGTAGGAGTCGGGGTGGGCGTTGCGCTCGGTGTTGCTGTGGGCGTTGGCGTTGCGGTCTGCGTGGGCGTTGCGGTTGGAGTCAATGTAGGCGTAGGCGATGGAGTAGGCGTGGGACTCGACGTCGCTGTAGGAGTTGGGGTAGGGGATGGCGTGGGGCTTGGCGTGGGCGTTGGCGTTGGGGGTAAAGTTGCGGTTGGCGTGGGAGAGGGCGTGGGAGACGGGGTTGCTGTATGCGTTGGCGCGCCGAGGCTGACAAAAACCGAAATCACGGCGGTATGGCTGGTTGGGACATCGGCGCATAGATTCCCCATCATACCGGGGAAAAATCCCAGGAAAATCAGGAGCAACAATATTTTAAAAAGTTTTCGCATCATGTCATTTTCCCGGGTTTGCCTGTACGTCCTTTTCGCCGGTTGAAATTCTCAATCTCACAAACCCGGAGAGCCCGGTTTCCGGTTCGAGAAAAAGAATTTCCTCCCACTTTTTATTTTCATATCCCTGCTCATGAGGAATTCTAATTTTCACATTCAAAATAAAAGATCCGCCCGCAGCGATTTCAAAAGTCTTGTTTTCCAGGGCGATCCAGGAGGAATCCGGCAGAGGATCGAAGGAATGCGTTCTGTAAGCGGATGCCGGCCTTTCCTTTTCTTCGCTCAAAAAGCTTATCTTATAAATATGTTTCTTTATATCATTATTGTAAACTGTCAGTTTTCCCGTTTGCGAAGTTCCTGGAAGGAATTTTTCGAAATGTAAGAGATTGGGTTTGAGGGCTGTCAAACCCTCCGGAATCCCCTTTGAATCCGCCCGGCTTTCCGTTTCCATCTGGATGCGAACATAAATTCCCAAGCCAAAGCCTATGCCGCTTTCCTGTTTCCCCATGACGCCGAGGGCAGCCGCCCAGCGCTGGTTGAAATATCGTTCCTTTTCCGGAACTCGGAAATAAAGGTTTCCGTAACCCACTTTTCGGGGTCCGATGGTCGCCTCTTTGGGTTCGAACCAGCACCACCCTGGTTCCGGAATCTCATCATAACCCTTTTCCCATTTCCCCGCAACCGAGGGTTTGCGCACGGTAAGGGAGTAGGTATGCGTGGTATCGTCATCATTGAAAATGGAGAGTTTGACGCCGGTTGTTTCCTGGAGATTGTACGTTTTTCCGGGGATGACGTCATGAACGATAAAACCCCCGGGGCTGACCTTGAGGGATGCGGCGGGCAAAACCCCTGCGATAAGAAAGATTATCAATATGACGAACGTTCTTTTCATACCTGTTCTCTTGAAAGAGAGGCGTCCCAGCCCGGATCGTTGCCCGGGCTGGGCTTGCCTGAATATTTTACGGCACATATTTGGCAGCGGTCAATGTTACCGCTATTGTCTGCGGATCCGCAATAGAGCCAGCCTGTGGAGCTGAAAACTGAAGCTTGAGATCCGCTACGGTTCCGGAGGAAGCCAGATTCGTCTTCAATGTCTGCGAGGCATTGATCGATGTATATCCCGAGGTTCCCAGGTCTCCTCCCTGCGCCGCCATTTTGAACAGGTCTATGCCGACCGTTGCAGATACTGTCCAGTCCGCGCTGTTTCCGCACTGGATGGCGATGTTCTCGGCAATATTGCCATTATTTGTAACCGTGTATGTTCCGGATTCCGTGACGGATTCCGCCGCAACCATGCCGATAGCCCAGCTGGTTGGAGCAACGGAAACGCTGATATTTTCCAGGGTAACCGTCACGCTGATCTGGGCGGTATCCGCCGCCTGAATGGAAACCGCCAGGACAAAAAGGCATAATGCCGTTAAAAACAACCGTTTTTTCATTTTGATTCACCCCCTTCCTTATAATATATGAAACTCATGGCGTATATTTCGTCGCGGTTATGATGATACTGAAATCCTGAGGAACGCCGTTTCCTTTTGTATCGCCTGTTGGCGCGCTGTAGCGCAGCCCCAGCAATTTCGATCCTCCACTCGTAATATTAGTGAACAGCCCCTGATCCGATGTTGTCAGGATCAGTTCATAACTCCCGTTGTCGTCTTTATCCGCTTCCGCCTTGAAGGCGTCCTGCCCCGCAGCGCCGCTCAGAGTCCACCCCCCCACCCCATCTGTGCCTTTGATTGCAAAATCCTCGGAGACATTGCCCGTGTTCTGTATGGTGAAAGTCCCGGATTCCCCGGTATAACCGAGCCATATAGATCCAATATTCCAGCTGGCGGGATTGACTGTTACGCTGATGAATTCACCTGTGATCGTTCCTGTAACAGGCGTGACGCTCCCGGAATCCGGAGACATTTTCGAGCTGTCTCCTCCATCCACGCCGATGTCCGTTTCATCGATATCGAAAATATAAGTATCTCCAACGCCCGCAGTTAGAGTTGAATTGAAATAAATATAAATGGCGTATTCCGCGGAGTTGTTATCGGAAAGGGAGTCCAGCTGGGCGGCGTCATCGGAATTGGGGGCGCTGCCGAAAATAATCTGCGCGTTTGAGATGGAGGCTGCGGTTGCCACCCGTGCGGCGCCCGTGTCATCATAGAGTTCCGCCCAGGCAATGTCGCTGCCCGCATTGCCTCCGGTTCCGCTGATTTGTACGGCAAGCTGATCGATCAGCGTGGGAAGGTTGTCTTCACCGCGATCTGTGATTTTGAATTTCAAAACGCTCATCTTTTCCGGTTCCGTATCGTTCCATTCGGGAAGGTCCCGGTTGGGTTGGGGCGATGAATGGGCGTCAATGGTTGCCACTCCCTTGACGTCGCCGGAAATCACGAGGGCGTAAGGCTGAGGACCCTGAGGGATGTTGTAACCCTTGATTTTTGCCTGCCAGAAACCCGCCGGGGGGGAATCCAGATCGATCCCCTCGACGTTATTCACATGATCCGCATCGCTCGCGTCTGAATCGCTCACAACCGCCTCGATATAGTTATCCTGGGTTCTGTCCGAATTGGGAAGAGACCAACTGGCGCCGTTGTAATAATAATCATTCCCACGGTCAACATTTTTTGTGTCATATCCGAGGTAAGCAGTGTTGCCCCAGCGGTATTCCACATAAAAACTGCCGCTTGAAATGGTGATGGGCGTGGCTTCGGGAAGTTCGATGGTGATCCATTGTTCGTAGGAAGAACCCAACCGCATCAGTTTGGCGTTTATGGTTTGCGTGTAAAGAAGGGTTCCCGGCATTCCTTCGGAACCGTCGTCATCCCATATATTGCAGGTTCCATTCACAGCGGCGGATGTCGTATTAATAAGGTAAAAGCGGACGGTTCTGAGGATTTTCGGATAAGCGGGAGGCGTAAATTTCACCGCCCATCCGATGCCGGATGGGTTCGATCCTGCACGGTCCCAGTACCAGTCATCATAGTAAAGAAGCGTGGAATTGGAGCGTTTTCGCGCATTGGCGGGATGCAGGGTGGAGGATGTCGGAGTGACGAGTTCCAGATCGAGGTCATTGACAAGCCCGCCGCAGGATACTGCGGAACCGAAATAATCCGTCCAAACAAGGGATACGTTCAGCGGCTCCGAGGAGTTGTTGACATAGAAGGAAAGGCTGTGTTCTCCGGATGTGGAAAGACTGGAAGAGGAATCGCGGAGGATGTGACGTCGCGGCGCTGTGGGGAAAAGGGAATTTTCGATATCAGGGAGTCCCCATCCCTCCACATTGTTGGGGCGGGTTGAGGGGATTTCCTGCGTGGAACCGGTTCCGTATTGCCCGGGATGGAGTTCCTGCGCCCCGTTCAGCATCACGGCTTTGATAAGGGCGGAACTGGGATTCGTGATTGCGGGGAAATTGCCTTTGGAGAAATATTCGCGGATCAGGGCGCACATTCCCGCCACCAGAGGCGTGGACATGCTGGTTCCGCCCATGAAGACATAATAGTCGGTAATGGGAGAACTGAGCCCGCATTGTCCCCATTGGGTCCAGGGAACAAGAGAGGACAAGGTGGAGAGAACGAAGGAGCCGGGGGCGACAACCTCAGGCTTGATGCGGTCATCCAGGCAAGGTCCGCGGCTGGAAAATGCGACAATGCCCCCGGGCGCATTGGACATCCCATCGCCGTATATGGGACTTGCGGAAAAACTCTGTTCGTCGAACCAGCCCCAGGTTGCCGTATTGCAGGTTCCCTGGGGATATTCATATTGTTGCCCGGAGCGGTTATTTTCCGATGCGCCGACCGTGATGCAGTTTTTCGCCGTGGCGGGCGCGGTTACCGAGTATTTATCTATCACCCCGTTGGCGTCCGAATCCATGCCCTCGTTTCCCGCGGAAAAGAGGATGGTGAAATCCTTATTGTTCCACGTATATTCATCCACGCCCTCTGAATAGGAGCTGTAGGCAGCGCTCAAGGCGGTTGACCCCCAGCTGTTGGTATGAATTCTTGCGCCCCTTTCCCGGGCATCGCTGAAAAGGAGATTGAGATCGCTTGGTATTCCGGTAAGGTATCCGCTTGAATTATCCATTGTGGCTTGAAAAACCAGGCTGGCTTCCGGCGCCATTCCAGCAAAGCATGTATCCGGATAGGTATGGGTGGATGGCGTGCTTCCGGAGTTTGCGCCGTTCCCGAGTACGGAGCCCGCCACATGAGTGCCGTGTCCATCCGGATCGGAAGGAGAATCCCCCGCCCAATCTTCAAGGGAGATGACGCGGGCGTTCCCGCTTCCATCTTCGAAATCGTCCAGGAGACTTCCGGGATCGACCGAGCCGGCATCGAGTCCTGTATCCGCAACGGCGACCGCCTCGCCGTTTCCGCGTAGTCCGTGGGTATCCCAGACAGGACGCGCGCCCGCCAAGGTGGCGGTTTTATTATTGAAAAGCGACCATTTCGGGACAGGTTCGATCCATTTCACGCCGGATATGCCGGCTATCTTGTCCAGATTTTTTACCGGTACTCCTGCAACGATCTTCTCCTTGTATTTTCCATCCACTGTATCATTGATTTTTCCCCCCAGGGCGGTAATTTTAACCGCAATGCGGGAAATATCCGTTCCGTTGAAAAGTATGATGACCACATCCATATCGTTTGCGGGAGTGGTGAGGTTCTGGATGGATTTTTCCGATTCTTCAGAGCCGGAACCGGTTTGCGGCGTTCCGGCAAAGATGGCGTGACGATACCGTTGATATACGCCTTTTTCCATTCGGTACGCCGGGTGAAATGGTCCGACCCATCTTACGAAATCGAGGGATTCGATGGTTTTGATCGTTGATTGGGGGATGAGGCAGAGGAAGGTGAATTCCGGGATGTAATCATGAATTTCCGCGCCGCTTTCGAGAAGGGCTTCCTTGCGTTTATCGGTTACCGGTCCTTTGATCTGAACGAAAAAATAACCCTGCCCCTTTTCGTCAAAAGAAGGGGCTGTAAGTTCCTGGGGAATGGGGGGCGTTTCATCGAGGGGATCGAAGGAAAGATGGGCAAGACGTATCCTGCTTTTGCCTTCAGGCTCTTTTTTCCCCTGGGAAAAGACGATATTGGGGCGTACGAGGATAAGATAGAGTATCAGGATAAAAAAGAAGAAGGGAACTTTTTGTCTGAAAATTTGCATCGAAAACCTTTAATGCCGATAAATAATATCGAAATAATATCCGGGAGAAGCATCCCTATTTCAAGACATATTTCCAGACAATCTCCCTTTTATATTGACGCAACGCAAAAAATGTTGGTATATGCTCAGGGTTTTTTTATAAAGGAAAAAGCGGTTATGAAACATCATTCATTATTTTCGTTTTGCGTCCTGATCTTCATATTGTCCGGAATCGCCTTCGGGCAGGAGGAGATGATACTGAAGGTTCGGGATGATCTTACTTCGTTTCCCGCGGTGGAAACGTTTATTCTTCAAACGGGCGGCGTTTACTGGGGAGAAAAGGCGCTGGGCACGCTCTTTGGCGCCTCGATCAAGAAGGAGGGGGAAAACCTCGTCATCCTTTGCAAGGATGTTCTTTGCGTGCCATTTTATATGGACGATCCACAGAACATAGCCATTGAACGCAAGGGAAAAATCCTTCTTCTGGCGCCCAAGGTTGCAAAGGCGTTCGGATATAAAAGGCTGGAGTGGGACAAGGCGTCCCGGGAAATTCGTCTTTACAAAACCCCCAAACCGCCCCTGAACGGGGAAAATCCCATTCCCTTACTGGACCTTTATCTGCCGGATACAACGGGCCAGATCACATTTCTATCGAAATACACGGGGAAAAAGCTGATCATTCTTGTCTGGGCGCCCTGGGATAAGGGAAGGGAAAGTCTTCCCGCATGGAACCGCCTTTTGAGCGATCTGGGAGATCGGTGTCATTATGTCCTGATTGCGGAAACTATGGAAGGGCTGCAACGGATAGATTCTTATTTATCCTTATTAAAGCCCCGCCCGGCATGTCTTGTCGATGCGGGATTCAAGGCTACGCTTTTTTATCAGTTGAAGGAAATCCCCGCCATTCTCCTTGTCGATGAGAAAGGGAACCTGGCATCAGGACCCTTTTCCGCAAAGGCGGATGATCCCATGCTCCGGGAAGCCATCTCTTTGTGGGTGAAGGATAACGCCCTTTCAGAAATCCTCCCGAAGGAATACTCCCTCCAGGGATACTACGCCTCCCTTGATATTGAAGAGGCAGTGAAGCGTCTGGAACTCTCGCAGATACTCCTTATTTCAGGGAACAAGGAAGAAGCGCTCGAGGAATTTGATCGCGCCATATCGCGCTTTCCGGAGATCGAGATTTTCAAAGGGCAGAGACTGGCTCTTCTGGAACCCATGGTTGCGTACCCTCCCACCCCAACGCCGACTTCGGAAAAAATCCCGTGAGTCCACTGAATTACGCTGGAGATAAAAATGACGGAAAAGAAAAAAAAGAAGATAAGGCTTGTTATAGATGATCATGAAATCCGTTTCTTTCCACCGGGAATCACGGTGGAAGAAGCCATCGAACGTTCCGGAATCGCTTATCCCTATCCCGTTGTGGGCGCGCTTCTGGATGGCAAGGTTGTGGAACTGGATCGCAGGATCGCATACAGCGGGAGTATGCGGGCTTTGCACCTGGGGACTACCGATGGCATGCGGCTTTATCAACGCAGCCTTTCCTTTGTTCTGGTTCGAGCGGTGAGAGACGTTTATCCGGGTCTCAAGGTTTATATCAATCATTCCCTTTCCAGGGGTTTTTATTGCGAGCTTCATGCGGAGGGATTCCGGAATATCGAGCGGTTTCATCTGAAAAAGACCGATCTCGCCAAGATAAAAAAAAGAATGCGGGAAATCATAGATGCGAACGAACCTTTCATCCGCCGGGAGTTTCCCTTGAAAGACGCGATTCGTCTTTTTCAAAGGCTTGGGCAGCAAGACAAGGTGAGTCTCCTCAAGTATCGCAACGGAACTGGCGAGAAGGTCAGCATTTACCAGTGCGGGCGCGAAAAAAACCATTTTTACGGATACCTCGTTCCCCGTACCGGCTGCCTCGAGTCATTCGACCTTAAATTCTATCCCCCCGGATTCATACTTCTCTTCCC
>JAFGFK010000485.1 GCA_016931135.1 Candidatus Sumerlaeota bacterium
TACATTCCGACAAACCTGATTTCCATCACTGACGGACAGATATATCTCTCGCCGGACCTTTTTCAAAAGGGCGTGATCCCTGCGGTGGATGTGGGCAAATCGGTCTCCCGCGTTGGGGGAGAAGCCCAGCTGCCGGCTTACCGCGCCGTTGCTGGTGATCTGAGGCTCTCCTATTCCCAGTTCGAAGAACTCGAAGCCTTTTCCAGGTTTGGAACCCGCCTGGATGATAATACGCGCAAGACCCTGGAAAGAGGTCACAGGATTCGCGAAGTCCTGAAGCAGGCTCAGTATAAACCCTTATCCGTTCCAGAACAGATCGCGGCTTTACTGGCTGTAACAAACGGTTTGCTGGATTTCCTTCCTTTGGAGAAAATCGGCCATGCCGAGAATCTTCTCAGGAAAACCATCAACGACGATCTTCCTGAGATTAAAGACAAGATAGTGGAAGGGAAGAAACTGGATCAAAAGGATTTGAAAGAACTTCTTTCCAGCCTTGAGAGCGCAATGAAGGATTTGAAGGAATCAGGCGGAGGTTCGGAATAAATGCTGACCATTTTTTCCCTGGGCAAAAAAATAAAAAGCGTTCAGGATCTTCAATCCGTCGTGAAAACCATGAAAATCCTCGCTGCGGTCAGCATCCGGCAGTATGAACGCGCAGTGGCGTCTCTTTCAGAGTACGCGAGAACCCTGGAAATGGGATTTCAGATTCTTCTTCAAAGCGCTCCTATGGAACGCTTCCTTCCGCAAAGAACCAATACCAAACGTTATGGAATCATCATCTTTGGCTCGGAGCAGGGAATGTGCGGACAGTTTAACGAACAGATCGCCGCCTTTGCCGAAAAGGATATGCGGGAACGGGGAATCTCGCCCGAGAATAGAGTTATCCTCTCCATAGGAACGCGCCTGGAGTCCCGTTTGAATTCCTCTGGAATTTCCGCGGAACATATCATGTCTCTTCCGAGTTCCGTATTCGGTATCACCGCCAAAGCCCTGGAAGTGATCCTGAAAATCGAATCATGGCAATCCGGCGGAATCGCCGACTTTTTCATCATTTATTTCAATGAATATCTCTCCGGCTCCACCTTCCGACAGAAGGCGTTGCAGATTCTGCCCCTGAACCCGGATTGGATGCGTGATCTGGAAACGAAAAAGTGGGAGTCCCGATCTCTTCCCGCATTCACCATGGATAGAACGCAATTGACGCTTTCGCTGATCCGGCAGTATCTCTTTACATCGCTCTACCGCTGCTTTGCCGAGTCTCTTGCCAGCGAAAACGCCAGCCGCATGCTTTCCATGCAGGCGGCGGAAAAAAATATCGATGATAAACTCAATGACTTGCTTTCGGTCTATCATCAAAAAAGACAAACCACGATTACGGAGGAACTGCTGGATATCGTTTCGGGCTTCGAAGCCCTGACGGAATAATATTACGCGTCATTTCAGGAGATGATGAGTTGTCTAACGCGGAATCATTGGGAGTCATATTCGATTCGGATGGAGTTATCGTGGATAGCGAACCGTTCTCCCTTGCCGCTTTCAGGCAGGCAATGCAGGAACAGGGCGTATTCCTGAACGATGAGCACATCATGGCGAATTGCGGATTGACCGATGCGGATATCGTGCGTTATGTTTCCGATAAATTCGGGATCGAGGCGGATCTGGACCTGTTTCATTCCCGGAAACAGGAATTATACGCGGAGATGGTTGTTTCCGGAAATTTGAAGGCATGCGAAGGCGCGGCGGAACTTTTGTCCAACCTCGAAAGGGGGCATATCCCCTTTGCCCTCGCCTCCTCGGGTTCCATGAGTAAAATCCGCCTGAATCTTACCCTCGTAGGGCTCTGGGGCCGCTTTCCGATCATCATAAGCGGGGAAAACATGGAACGAAGCAAACCGCATCCCGATATCTTTCTCGAAGCCGCAAAACGGCTCAATCTGAAGCCCGAACGCTGCGTCGTCATCGAGGATTCCCTGAACGGGATAGAAGCGGCGCATCGCGCCGGCATGGCATGCGTGGCGGTAATCGGCACTTTTCCCAAAGAGAAACTTTCCAGGGCGGATTTTGTTATTGATTCCCTTTCCCGCCTTACTGTAGAAAAATTAAATTCCTTTGTTCTTGAAAAAAACTTTTCCAAAGGAGGAAATTCATGTTGAAAGATCGTTATTACAGGTTGGTTCTGGGCGTTATCGCAATCAGCCTGGCAATCCTGGCGCTGAACGCCGTTGTCAATCTTTTCAGTTCTCCCGCTCAGGCTCAAAGACCCTATAACACCGTGGTGATAGAAGGCCCTGCGATGGATGTCCTGCTGATTCGGGACATTCCATTCGAGGATATCAAAGACATTCACATCCTGGGGGATAACCAGACCTTTTTAGTGGAAAGAGACAAAGGTTTCTCCGTTTACAGGGTGTCCCCTGTTCCAAGAACCAAGTAATGGATTCCCTTCTCTTCTCGCGATGGCGGAATCCGCCATTTATGAATAATGGCTGTTCATTTGTTTGAAAGAAAGATCTGTTTACGGATAATGAAAATATGACAATGGATTTATGTATAGGAATTGACGTCGGATCCGTTGCGATCAAGACTTATGTAACGGATCAGAGCGGTAATTTGCTTTTTGAAGGGTATGATCGCACAAACGGGCTTCCCTTTCATACCTCTCTCAGGGTTTTGGAAGGAATCCTGGAGAGATACAAAGGTTCCCGCGTTTCTTATTTTGCCACAACGGGTTCCGGGGGAAAGGAACTTTCCGATCTGGTAGGAGGCGACTTCGTCAACGAGGTTGTCGCGCAAGCTCGCGCCGTGGCTGCGGAAATCCCTCATGTCAGAACCGTCATTGAAATGGGCGGGGAGGATTCCAAGCTGCTCTTTTTCAAGAGTGAAGATGGGAGATGCCTCCTCGAGGATTTCTCCATGAACGCCCTATGCGCCGCTGGAACGGGTTCCTTCCTGGATCAACAGGCGGTACGCCTCGGCGTATCCATTGAAAAGGAATTCGGGGAACTTGCCCTTCAATGCGGTTCTCCGCCCCGGATCGCCGGACGCTGCAGCGTTTTCGCCAAATCGGACATGATTCATCTCCAACAGGTAGGCGCGCCGGTTCCCGATATTGTAAGCGGATTGTGCCACGCCCTTGCCCGCAATTTCAAGGCAAGCATAGGCAAGGGAAA
>JAFGFK010000060.1 GCA_016931135.1 Candidatus Sumerlaeota bacterium
ATCGGAGGGGGCGTGCGTCATCAGGCATAATCCGGTTTGAGTTTTGGGGAACGGGATGACGTCTCTTATGGAATCGCGCTTCATGAGGATCATCATGAGGCGATCGACTCCGAAGGCGATGCCGCCATGGGGGGGGGCGCCAAAAGAGAGCGCCTCGAGAAGGAATCCGAATTTCGCCATTGCCTGTTCGGAGGTAATGCCGATCGCCTTGAACGCCTTTTCCTGAACATCGGAGGAATGGATACGGATGCTTCCTCCCGCGATTTCCTCGCCATTCAGGGCAAGGTCATAAGCCCGCGCCCTCACCTTTCCCGGATCGGTTTCCAGTAGGGGTATATCTTCCGGCATGGGGGAAGTAAAGGGATGATGGGCGGGGCTCCATCTCTTTTCCCTGTCATCATATTCCAACAGGGGAAAATCCACGATCCAGGCAAATTCGAGCGCATCGGGATCGATGAGCGCGAGTTCGTTGCCCAGCCATAACCGGAGCTGTCCCATTACAGTAGCCGCGACTTTTTCCTTATCGGATACGATCATGATGAGGTCACCAGCTCGGGCTTCGGTTTTTTCAGCAAGTGCGGAAAGAGTTTCGGGAGCGAAAAACTTCGTGATGGTTGAAGTTGGCGTAGCGGGTTCGCCTTCCATCTTGAACCAGGCGAGACCCTTTGCGCCGAAATCCGAGGCGACTTTCGGAAGGGCGCCGCCGGGCTTGAGCTGGGTATTGGAGATTTTCGCCGCTCCTCCGGGAACGCAAAGGGCGCGGATCACGCCGCCCTTTTCCAGGATTTCATTGAAGACCTTGAACTCGCACCCGGTTTTAAAAACCTCGGATACATCCCTGATTTCGAGATCGAACCGCAGGTCCGGTTTATCGGAGCCGTATTTCAACATGGCTTCCGCATAAGGGATGCGGCGGAATGGAATCGTAACGGGACGTTCGAGGATTCCTTCGAAGATAGCCTTGCACAGGCGTTCCATGGGCTCGAAGATATCCTCGGGGGTAACGAAGGACATTTCGATATCGATTTGGGTGAAATCGGGCTGTCGGTTGGCGCGAAAATCTTCATCCCGGAAGCAGCGCGCAATCTGGAAATACTTGTCGTATCCCGCCACCATAAGGATTTGCTTGAAGAGCTGGGGAGACTGGGGAAGGGCGTAAAAGTGTCCGGGGGAAAGGCGGCTGGGAACGAGGAAATCGCGGGCTCCTTCAGGGGTGGATTTTGTGAGGATGGGGGTGTCGATCTCGATGAATCCATTGTCATGGAGGAAATTGCGCACAATGCGGTAAAGGGTGGAGCGCGTGATGATGATTTTCTGCATCTCGGGTCTTCTGAGATCGAGGTACCGATAGCGAAGGCGCGTTTCCTCTCCCACGTGGGCGTATTCATCGATCTTGAAAGGAAGGGGCGCGGAAGGATTGAGTATTTCAAAATGATCCGCCTTGAGTTCGACCTCGCCGGTTGGGAGTTTGGGATTCACCGTTCCTTCGGGGCGTTCCCGCACCTTTCCCTGAACGGCGATCACGAATTCGCTACGGAGGGCGTGGGCGTGGAGGAATTCCTCCTTATCCATGTTTTTGGGGTCCAATTCGACCTGGCAAAGTCCGGCGCGATCCCTGAGATCGATGAAGATGATGCTGCCATGATCGCGTCGGCTGTGGACCCAACCTTTCAAAACGATGTCTTGCCCCATGTCGCTTTTGCGCAGGTCGCCGCAATAACAGGAGCGTTTTATTTCAGATAAATCTTTCACGATGATTTCTTTTTTTCCTCTGCTTTCAAAAGTTGAAACTCCACGCTATCCAGAAGCGCCTGCCAGGACGCCTGGAGGATATTTTCGGAAACGCCCACCGTGCTCCAGACCTGTTTTCCATCGGAGGATTCGATGATGACGCGAACAGCGGCTGCGGTGGCGGCTTTGGGATTGATCACGCGCACCTTGTAATCGGTGAGGCGCGCCTTTTTCAAAACCGGGTAAACATCGATCAGGGCGCGGCGCAGAGCCATGTCAAGGGCGTTGACAGGTCCATCGCCATCGGCAGCCATGTGTTTGAGTTCTTCCCCGATTCTCACCTTGATGGTCGCCTCGGAAAGGCAGGGTTCTTCCGGTCCTCTTTTTTCGACAATCACGCGAAAGCCGACCAGATCGAAATATTTTTTATGCCTTCCCATCATCTTTCTCAACATCAACTCAAAGGATCCTTCGGCAGCCTCGAAATCGTACCCTTTGTTTTCCAATTCCTTGATAGTGGTCAAAAGTTTTTTGGTTTCATCCGGAGCGGAGGAAATATCGATTCCCATTTCATCGGCTTTGAAACGAACGTTGCTCACGCCGCTCATTTCGGAAACCAGGACGCGGCGTTTGTTGCCGACGGATTCAGGCTCGATGTGCTCGTAGGTATGGACATTACGCAGAACGGCGCTGACATGGATGCCTCCCTTGTGAGTGAAAACCGAATTGCCCACATAAGGCTGGCGGTCATTGGGAATCAGGTTGGCGATTTCGTCAATGGTTCGGGAGAGTTTTCGGAGTTCCTTCAATTTATTTTGGGAGACGCATTTGAAATTATCCTTGAGAACCAGCGCCGGCATGATCTGGATCAGGTCGGCGTTCCCGCAACGCTCGCCGAAACCGTTTATAGTGCCCTGGACATGGCAGGCGCCGAGGTGGCAAGCCGTAAGGGAATTGGCGACGGCAAGACCGGAGTCGTTATGGGCGTGGATGCCGAAGGGATGGCTTCCCAGCGCCTTTTTCACGGCGTCGAGGATGTCGTAAAATTCATAAGTAAGGGTACCGCCGTTTGTATCGCATAATACGATGCAGTCCGCGCCTGCTTCCGCTGCGGTCAGGATGGTTTTGATGGCGTACTCGGGATTATTTTTAAATCCATCGAAGAAATGCTCGGCGTCATAAATCGCTTCTCTTCCTTTTGATTTCAGAAAACGGATAGAATCTTCGATCATGCGGAGATTTTCATCATAGGACGCCTGGAGGGCTTCGCGAACGTGCAGGTCCCAGGATTTTCCGAAAATGGTTACCGTGGGAGTTTTGGCATCGATCAGGGCGCACAGGTTGGCGTCGTCCTCGGGTTTGATTTGTTTTTTCCGGGTGGAGCCAAAGGCTGCGAGGCGCGAATGTTTCAACTTGACTTTTTTCATCTGATCGAAGAATTCGCTCGCTTTTGGATTGGCGCCGGGCCAGCCGCCCTCTATATAATCGATGCCGAATTGATCGAGGACATTGCAGATATGCATTTTATCGGGAAGGGAAAAAGAGATGCCCTCCGCCTGTTCTCCATCACGAAGCGTAGTATCGTAAATAAAAATCCGTCTTGTCATGATCATCCATCCTTTCCTTATCTATTTGTGTTATTGGATAAAAGGCGTATTTTACGAATCATTTATTGAGAAGTTCGCGCACCTCTTCCGAGAATTCGCTGATATCCCTGAACTCGCGATACACAGAGGCGAAACGCACAAAAGCGATATCGTCCAATTCCCGGAGTCTTTTGAGAACCATCTCACCGATTTTTTTGGATTGAACTTCCTTGCTCATTTCATTATACAGGCTTTTCTCGATATTGTTCGCCATTTCCTCGATGCGTTCGAACGGGATGTTTCTTTTTTCGCAAGCCCTCATCATGCCTTTGATGATTTTCTGGCGATCGAATTCCTCCCGTGCCCCATCTTTTTTAATCACATAAAGAGGTATATCCTCGATCACTTCATGTGTGGTAAAGCGTCTGAGGCAATCCTGGCATTCCCTGCGACGCCTGATCGAGGCGCCGCCCCGGGAACTTCGGGAATTAACCACCTTGTTCCTGTCGCTACCGCAAAAAGGGCATATCATATAATTTCACCCCGAAAAGTCGTAAAATCAATAATTTAACCAGATAAATTCCAAGTAAATTGAACAAACGGGGAAAATGCGTCAAGGGAATAATTTATTTTCCTTTCCCTGGATGAGTCTTTTTATGTTCGGCCTATGCCGGATTACAAGCAGAATCCCGACAAGCAAGGAAACCAGGATCAGGGGCAAACGACGCGGGTAAAAGAAAATCACCAGGAGGGGCAACAAGACCGCTCCGGTGAGCGAGCCTGCGGAAACATAATGGGTGGCGGCAATGATCAGAAGGGAAACGGCAAGGGTCATGAGGAAAGGAACCGGGACAAGCGCCAGAAATACGCCCATGCTTGTCGCCACGCCTTTTCCGCCCTTGAATCGCATGAACAGGGTAAACACATGCCCCAGGATGGATGCCGCGCCGATCAGGATGGCGATATTACCCTGATCCCAGGCTATTTCTCCCCATCTCGCAATTATTCCGGGAAAGAAGAAGACAGGCAAAGCGCCTTTGAGCATATCGCAAATTAAAACAAATACCCCGATTTTCCATCCCAGTACGCGAAAGGCGTTCGTGGCGCCCAGATTGCCGCTTCCATGCTTCCGGAGATCGATCCCCCTGAATCCTTTTCCCGCAAGATAACTGGAAGGAATCGAGCCAACCAAATAAGACAAAATCAGAAAAGAAACAAAGATAAACATTTAACCGTCATCCGGGCGAAATGTGGGTAATGAAATCATTTCTCGAAACTACTATCCTGATTTCAAAGATAACTTATCATGAAATAAAATACGGATGAAAAACGATGATATGTCAATATGATATTATGAGAGATTTGCGAAAAAAAGAGAAGTCCAAAAAGTTTTCTACAGGAATTATTATGCAACGGATTTATTGTCTGATTTTCCAATCAATTTCTCCGTTCACATTGGATAAGGGCGCATTTTTTCACGCCCATGTTGAGAAAAATCGGGTTGGCGGAAATCCAGTCGGAACCGAGCCAGGAGTTTATCCAGTAATCCGGATCATCGGATGGAGCGGGATTTCCCCAGTATTCCACAACCAGCCATACTCTTTTATAAGAAGAAAGCGCGCGTGGATCGCTGATCAGATCGGATTTTGCCAGAGACCTTTCCTGTAGAAGCAGATGGGGCGTATCTGCGAGGAACTGGCGATTATCAGGGAGGTAAATTTTCAAGGGGAAATAGGAGAATTTGCCGGTATGAAGGATGGCGTCATCCGGGGCGGAGGCTTCCCTGAGAATCCGCATAAGGGGAAGCGAGACATCGCGTACATCAATGGCAAGATACAACAATGAGGGGACAAGAAGGCACAGGGAGAAATAAATCATACAGAGGAGGCGGATGACGCGAGAGGGTATGGCGATCATCCCGCGCGCCAGGATATAAAAAATCAGGGGAAGATAAACGATGAAGCATCGGGAATAAAACCTGCCTCTTAATGCGAGATGAAAGAGGGTAATAACCGCGCCGGTTGCAAGAATGGAAAGCAGGGCGCGAAAGACGCGATCTTCTCTTTTCAGGATATGAATCCCGCAGCAAAACAGGATCAGGATAAAGAGGAAGAATGAAATCCATCCCAAACTGCCAATCTGCCAGGGATGCGCCGAAAAAAGGAGGGTTTTTTCGAGGGGAACCCAGGATACGACGCCTCCAAACGCCTGCGTGAAATACTCGCTTAAAGTTTGAAGGACGCGGAAGGAATGGGATTGGGCGTGTTTTCCTTCGAGAGAGGAGGAAAATAAATGCTTGAAAAAAACAGGGAGCCAGGGAAGATATAAAGCCGTGATGATAATACCCGTGCGGAAAGATTCCCATGCGCCCTGCGGGATATTTTTATGGAATCGTCCGCGTTCCCAGGCAATATAAAAAAGACAACCCAGTATAAAAACGCCGGCGAAATAGTGCGCGTAAATGGATAAAACGGAAAAGAGACAAAAGAGCGAGAATTCGGAAAGCCCGGGTTTCTCGATAAAATAAAGGCAGGACCAGAAGGAGGCGCTCGTGAGAAGCGCAAGGAGGGCGTACATCCTGATTTCCTGAGAATAGTGAACCATGACCGGTGAGATCGCCAGAAAGACCAGGGAAAGAAGGAGGGCGCCTTTATGCGCGCGGGATTTCATGGAAAGATAGAAGATCAAGAGAGTCGCCGCGCCGCAGGAAACGGAAAAAAAGCGCAGGAAAACAGGGCTTTTCGATAGAAAAAAAAGAAGGCGAAGGAGGATGAAATAAAAAGGGGGATGCACATCCATCGAGAGGAGGGGGAAGAAATCCCTCGAGGCGCTCGAAGCGAACAGGATACCGAGGCTTTCATCCAGCCAGAGGCTTTTCCCCAAGAGATTCCACAGGCGGAGAATAAAAGCGGCGCAAACGATCAACCCGACAACCAGGCTCTGTTTTCGATTGTTCGAGTCCGGAGGAAGGGGGACGATTCCTGGTTTCGCATCAACATTTTTCATGAATCATAACATTTCAGCTTTTTGAAAAACATTCAGAAAATAGAGGGAATCACATGACCGCTCCCAGCACAACGGCGAGAACGGTTTTCACCACGCTTTGCTCCTCGGATTCATCGAACGTGGCTTTGATCTGATTGACGGCGTTTTTTGTGTCATTATAAAGCGAGGGATCATTGACCAGTTTCCCGAGGGTGCCCTCGCCCTCATTGACCTTTTGAGAGATTTCCTTCACCTGGGTCATTGTATCTTCGAGTTTTGGGGAAATGTTTCCGAGGGACGCCAGGAAGGCGTCGATGTCGCCCTGGTGATCTTGGATGAGTTTGGAGAGATTCCCCGCCGCGTCTTTAACCGAGCTGATCGCCTCTTTGCCGGATACAATCAGGTCATCGGAATAAATGAGTTGCGAAAGCGCGCCGTTTCCATTGCGAACATCGGATGTCATGGAGGTGAAGCCATCCGCCATGTTCGTGAATCTTTCATAAAGGGTATCATCGGTAAAAAATCTCCCGAGCGTGCCTTCGCCTTTTTTAACCGAGTTCAGGATTTCATTGAAGGATTCGAGGGAGGTATTGATATTGGGGCCGATATTGGCGAAGGATTCGGTGGTTTTCCTGATGTTCTCGCGGTTTTCATCGATGAGGGAGGTAATTTTCTCGGACAGTTTGCCCTCGTTTTCGCTGAAATCCTTTGCAAGGATTTTTATTTCCTCCCCCACCTCACCGATAATCTGGAGGGCTTTATCCACATCGATTGTTTCCGCGGTTTGAACGGAGGCGCCCCAGGAGAGGTCCGGAGAGGAGGGTTCGCCGAAATCCACGCCGACATAATGTTGCCCCAGAAGGGTTTGAAGGCGAATGCTGGCGACAGAATCCTTTTTGAGTTTATAGGGTGAGTTGATGAACATATCCACCTCCACCTTGCCTTTTTCGGAGTCAAAGTTCATACTGGTAACGGAGCCCACATCGAGTCCCGCAAGTTTGACCGGAGAGCCGATTTCCAATCCTTTTGCGTCGTTGAAAAACGCCTTGAGTTCCATTCCCTCCGGTTTTTTAAAGAGACTTTCATCAACGCGCAGAGAAAGCCATAAGAGAAAAACGATTCCTATGACAATAAAAATACCGACTCGAACAGCAAGGTTTGCTTTTGTTTCCATAATTAATCCTCCCCGATTGGAATCTCCTTCAGATGATCAGGAGAATCCTTTTTGATATAGAAAAAAGAATTCACTTCCTTTTAATAAACTCCTTGATTATGGAATTGGATGATTGCATGAAATCCTGCGGTGAAGCCGATTCTATGATCTTTCCTTCATGAAGCATATTAATGGTATCGGCGAGTTTGAGAACGCTGATCAAATCATGAGTGACGACAACGGTTGTCACTTTCAGATCCCTTGCCAGTTCGAGTATGAGATCGTCTATAGTTTCCGCCATAGGGGGGTCCAATCCTGCCGTTGGTTCATCATAGAGGATCAATTCCGGGTTCAGGGTAAGGGCGCGGGCGATGCTGACGCGTTTTCTCATGCCGCCGGAGAGATTCGCCGGCATCTCGTCTTCTTTTCCTTCGAGATGAACGAGGGCGAGTTTTTCTTTCACGATTCCCGGGATTTTACTTTTGGGCGCGAGTCTATGTTCGATCAAGCCGAGGGCGACATTATCTCCCACAGACATGGAGGCAAGGAGTCCTCCGGATTGAAAAATCATGGCGATGCGTTGCCTGAGGGGGAAAAGAGCGGATTCGGGAAGCGGGACGATATCCCTTCCATCCACAATCACCTCCCCTTTATCCGGACGAACGAGTCCTGTGAGGTGTTTCAGGAGAACGCTTTTTCCGCTTCCGCTTCCTCCGACAATTATGGTAATCTTGCCAGCCGGGATGTTAAGGCTGATTCCCTGGAGGACCTTGTTATTCCCGAAGCTTTTATAAATATTTTTTACGAAAATTTCCATAATCGAAAAACAAACCTCAACCCATAAACCGGGTGATGAAATAATCCGCAACCAGTATGAGCGAAAGGGAAATCACAACGGAACGGGTGGTGGATCTTCCCACTCCTTCAGCGCCGTTCTGGGTAGATAGTCCCATGAAACAACAGACAATGGAAAAGATTGCGCCAAAAACAAAAGCCTTCAAGAGTCCGAGCGTGACATCCTCCATTTCCAGGGCGTTGAACAAGCGTTTATAATATATGAAACGCGGAACGCCCAGATAATGGACGGAAACGAGCGCGCCGCCCCATATACCCACAACAATGGAATAGATGGTGAGAACAGGCTGCATGGTGATTGCAGCGAAGAAACGCGGCATGGCAAGAAATCGAACGGGATAGATGCCAAGGGACCTGAGGGCGTCGACTTCCTCGGAAACGTTCATGGCGCCGATTTCCGCAGCCCAGGCTGCGCCAACTCGGGCTGCGATAATAAAGGCTGTGAAAACGGGACCCATCTCCCGAACCAGGGAAAGGCCGACGATGGTTCCGATTTGTTCATGAATACCCAGGTTTTTGAGTTCCACGCCGGTTTGCAGCGCTGTTATCATTCCGGTGAAAAGTCCAATCATGGAGGCAAGGGGAAGGGTTTTCCATCCTACTTCGAGCATCATTTTGAGTATCCTGCGGGAATTTGCGAAGAGATGACGGAATTCAAGGACGCACTGGAAGGAAAGGAGGAGCATGCCACCGGATGTATGGAACAGGGCGAAGAAGAAAAATTCGATGTTCTTTAACAAGGTCAACATAGGTATAAAATATCATCCCCAGAAATCAGGGTTTCTCACGATCGTATTTTCTCTACCGGGGCCTATGGAAACAAGGACGATTTTCGCTTTGATCAAATCCTCGATGGTTTCCAGATAGGTTTTTGCCCGGGAAGGCAGGTCGTCGTAATTTTCAACGCCCCGGGTCAAGCCCTCCCATCCGGGCAGGGTTTCATAAACAGGTTCCAAGCCCTCCGTATCTTCCAGACCAAAAGGAAAGAGGTCGATCGTTTTCCCTTTATATTTATAAGCTGTGCAGATTTTCAGGGCATCGAGGGAATCGAGTACATCGAGCTTGGTGACGGCGATGTCTTTGATGCCTGTGAGTTGCAAGGCGCGGCGAAGGACAACGGCGTCGAACCAGCCGCACCGCCTGGGTCTTCCGGTTGTCGCTCCATATTCCCTTCCCCTTTCCCTCAGAAGGTCTCCCGTTTCATCGAGGAGTTCCGTTGGCATGGGTCCGCTGCCCACCCTTGTGGTATAAGCCTTAACCACTCCCAGCATGCCTGATATCCTGAAGGGGCTGATCCCCAAACCGGAGCATACGCCGCCTGGGGTGGGATTGGAGGATGTGACAAAGGGATATGTTCCGAAGTCAATATCGAGCATAACGCCCTGCGCCCCTTCAGCCAGGACTTTTTTCCCCTCATCCAGGTATTGATTCACCAGGGAAACGCCATCCACGATCATTTCCCTGAAGTATTCGGAAAGGGAAAAAACCTGATCAATCATATCCTGCACGGAAGGGGGTTTTTCTTCCGTAAACCGATTCATCAGGGGCGAATGATAATCGAGGGCTGCTTGAACCTTTTGAACAAAACGATCCTTATCGAGGAAATCGAGCATGCGAACGCCATGGCGCAGGGTTTTATCGCTGTAAGCGTAACCGATCCCGCGCCCTGTAGTTCCCAGCTTTGCTTTTCCCCGCATTTTCTCCACGGATTTGTCCACAAGGCAATGATAGGGCATGATCAAATGGGCATTCTGGGAGATATAAAGTCTATCCCGGATTTTCACGCCTTTTGTTTCAAGGGCGTCAATCTCCTGCTTTAAAACCAGGGGATCGACAACAACGCCGTTTCCGATGAGGCATGAGACGCCCTCATGGAGAATTCCCGAGGGAATCAGATGGAGAATGTATTGTTTCCCCTGTATGACAACCGTATGGCCTGCATTGTTCCCACCCTGATAACGGGCAACCATATCCACCTTATGGGAAAGGACGTCAACGACTTTTCCTTTTCCCTCATCCCCCCACTGGCAACCGATCAAGAGAAGTAAAGACACCTGGTTTCTCCCTTGGATAAATTTTACAATAGTAAGAATGTATCCTTTGAAAAAGAAGGATGCAATAAAAAAGAAGGCGATTCTTTGCACGGGGCGCATTTCAGTTTTCCGAGTGGATGGTTGGATTATAGGGTTAAATCTCATAAAAATTGTCGTATTTTACTGGATACTACGCTAAAAAATAATCGGAAAACTGAAATGAATCCTTTTAACGAAAATGATTGATTCCCCCCCATTTCTTTTATAGAAGAAATATAATGTGAACTCGTGATAAAGTCGCAAAGAATAAAGTCCTGTTTTTCCGGCGTATGGTGGAAATATGTATTGAAAAGCGAGGAGGATAGAAATCAATGATGCCGGAGTTATCGGAACATTTCAAAACGAGAAAGCCCAGCGCCATCAGGCTTGCCCAGATCAAATTCATGGAGAGAACCGATGGGGCTCAGGAAATCAATACTGCCATTGGGAACGTAACTCTTCCCATGCATCCCGCCATGCGGGATAGGCTATTTCACATGGATGCCAAAGAAAGCCCTTTCAAAGATGGCGTGGTCAAATATTCCCCCACCGTGGGATACCCGGAAGCCAATCAGTCGTTTCTGAACATCATCGCCTCGAGCGGATTCGATACGCAAGGCTTGTATTCTCAGATCACCGATGGGGGAAGTCAGGCAATGGAACTGGTCGTTGTGGGAACCTGTGGAAATCCCGGAACCGGAGACAAGCCCCTGCTTCTCATCGACGCCGCATACACGAATTACAAAGCCATGGCGGAACGCACGGGGAGGGCGACGGTTTCCGTAGTGAGGCGTCTGGAGGAAAACGGAAAATTTACGCTCCCTGATCTGGAAAAGATCGAACATACAATTCAGAAATATAAACCCAATGCCCTGGTGGTAATCCCCTATGACAATCCCACAGGTCATTTTTACGATCAGAAAACCATGGCGCGCCTGGGAACGCTGTGCGTTAAATACAACATGTGGATGATCAGCGATGAGGCTTACCGGGAACTATTCTATATAAAGGAAAAGACCACCAGCTTATGGGGATTGTCCGAAAAGGAGATTCCGGGAATCAGGGGAAGAAGGATCAGCATTGAAACCAGCTCCAAGGTATGGAACGCCTGCGGATTGCGGATCGGCGCCATCATTACGGACAATGAGGAATTCAACCGGCGCTGCATTGCGGAAAACACGGCGAATCTATGCCCCAATGTGATCGGGCAATACATCTTCGGCGCCCTGGCGCATGAAAAGCGCGAAGACCTGCAAAATTGGTACGCCGGATTGAGATCATATTACAAGGACATGATGACAAGATTGACAAGTGATTTGAAGAAACTGCTTCCCGGTATCATCGTATCCAGCCCCGACGCATCGATCTATTCGGTGATCGATGTGCGCAATATTGCCCCCGAGGGATTCGATTCCGAGAGTTTTGTTCTTTATTGCGCGAGCGAAGGCAAAGTAGAACTGGATGGGAAAATGACCACGCTCCTGGTTTCCCCAATGGCTGGATTCTACAACGTGAAGAAGGGGGAGAAAAATCCGGGAAAGACGCAGATGCGAATCGCTTATGTAGAGACGCCGGAAAACATGAAGAAAGTCCCCGGACTGTTTGCGGAATTATTCGAACAATACTTGAATACAACAAAGAGTAAATGATGAAATCTCTTTGCCGGTTCAAATATCAGAAATATCTGGTAACTTGTCTTTTCCTTTTTAATATTGTTCTGCATTACAGCGTAAAAGGACAACATGCCATGGATAGAATGATGGCGTACCATGATACGGTTATCTGCGTGAATGAAAAGGGTTTGCAATCCGGGGTGACAACCTATCCCGTAAATCCGGGGGATTGGCTAAGGACGCCTTATCTCGGGAAGGGACAGTTTATTCTTCGTCGCGGAGAAAAGGAATACTTTTTCCATCAATCTTCTGACGCAACTTTATCCATAGAATACTGGGGGTTCGTTCTCTCCGGAACAATCGAGGATATCCATTGGGAAATGAAATTCTTTTCCGTTCTCCACAAGGGGGAATTCCTGAAACGCGAAGGCGTCGCCATCATTATTTTAAGCGCCCGGGGATTGACAAATGGAGATGAAATCATCTTTCAATACGGGGGAATAAGGAAGGGGGATTTTGTTACCCCGGGAAAAAGGAATGAACTTCTTTCAGGGAGCGATTTCCCTGGATCGGAAGAAAACGCGATCCTGGTGGAAAATGGGATGGGATTCATTCGATCGGAAACAGAACCCATCGTTATCGGCGTCAGCGGCAAAACCAACGCGGGAGAAGTCGTTATCGGAAAACATCCGGATATGAACATTGTTCGCGGATCATGGAATGCGGGAACATCATCGCAGGGGAACGAAATTGTTTCATACTGGTCAATCTCATTTGCCCTCGATGCTGCGCGGATCGGAGAAATCCTGCCTGAAGATTCCCAGGGTGAATTCGATAAAACCAAAGCGTATTTTCAGAAAATATCCAATATTGCATCTATTGATACCCCCGTTGCCTCCATCAACCAGGCGTTTACATGGGGAGTTTTATGCCTTGAATACTGTTATTACGAACCGATCGGATGGATCGAATCGCTCGATCACTGGACTACGCTATATTCCATGATGTTTCCCCGGGTGGCTGATTGGCTCGGGCAGTGTGATCGTTCCCGGAAATGCCTTCTGGAACATGCGAAAAATCTGCCGGATAGCGGACGTGTTCCGGACCTCGATCCATCGGGAAAGGTTCGGGATGATTTTTACTGGAATCATCATTTTATCTGGGACATCGAACACTATGTGAATCATACGGGAGATATCGATACCCTGAAAGCGTTGTATCCCGCCGCCAAAAAGGCGGTGGATCATATCTTCAATACGTATGATCCGGATGGAAATCTTCTCATAGGGTGGGATGAACAGATCGGATACCAAGAGGATTTCGTCTGCACTCCCAATGACGGCGGTTCGGCAAGTATGGCGGGAGTGGAGACGCTGAGGATCATGGAAAAACTCGCCGGTTTGCTCGGAAATGAAGAGGACGAAAAGCAATACGGAGAAAAGGAGAAAGCCGCTCGATCGAGATTGGAGAACGAACTCTGGAGCCGCGATTTGGGACGTTTTGTTTATTACCGGGATTCCCACGGAAAGATTCACTGGGATGGGCAATACCACGCCTTTTCCTGGCCCGCGATTTTCGGATTCTCAGATGACATGGGAAGATTTACATCGCTCAGGCACATGCTGGATACCCTGAAATCGCCGAGAGGACTTGTTTATGTAAGCAACAATTTTCCGGAGCATGTTGCGATGACAACGGGGTGCCAGGAGGGCGCGCCGCAGTCGCCGATTGCCGCGCAGGCGCTTTGCGCCGGTGGGCTTCACAGGGAAGGCGCAGCGATGTTTCAGGAATTTGCGAATCTTGTGATGTCGCCGGAAAACAGGGGATGCTTCCCGGAAACGGCGCCGGAGCGTGGAACATGGTTCTCCCCCACCGCGTCTTTTTACGTTGAGGGAATCATAGAGGGATTGTTCGGCATAAAAAAGATAAAATCAAACCGCATCTCTATTTCACCGGCAATCCCGGAGGAATGGGAAAAGGCGTCCATCAGGCTTCCGGAAATATCCGTATCGATCACCCAAACGAAAACATATCGGCAAATGAATGTAAGTTTGAAAACGCCGATCGAATTGGAAGTGAACTGGCTTCTTCCCCTGGCGCCGGATTATTCAGTCAAGATAAACGAAAAACCGGCGAACCCGGTTTTGAAACCCGGAATAAACGGCGTGAAAATGAACATCGAATGCCCTCAGGAAAGGGATATCCGTATTGACGTTGCATTGACTCCGGCAAAACCGGATGTAAAATATACAGCGGAAGTAATAGAAGGGGAAGCGCTGAAATGTTCGATCCAAAACGCCAAAGCGTCGGGTATCGAGGATCCCTGCGGGGCGTTATCATCCCTGCATATAACTGATGACGGATTCGAGGGGCGGATTTCCAAAGGGTTACTGGACAATTTTCTGGGTTTTGGCTCTCTTGGCGAAAAGACTTTTTCCCGCAGGACATTTTTCATTGATATGAAATCCGGAGATCATCATGCGCTTTTTCCCGTGGATATAAAGATCGAACCGGCGAACGGCTCTTTCACGAGAGAACCCGCAGCGATGGTAAAAGCATCGGAATATTTCCCTGTAAATTTCCCCAAACCTCATAAGAGCGCGGATTGGAAGGGATTTCGCGCCTTCGATACCATCCTGGCGCTCGGGCTTGTCAATATCGCCGATCCCCTGAATGCGCTGGCGTCAAAGGGAAAACCTGTTCAGGAAAAAGAGGGAGAAGAAACGAAAAATCTTCGCATGGTTTCTCATGAAGGAATCGACTTTCATGTAGAAGCGGGGAAACTGCTTGTAATCGGAGACAAGATCAAAAATCCCTGCGCGAATATCGATGTGAAACAAAAAGGGGACGCCATTCATTTTCTCCTGATCCCCTTTCTCAATAACAAGGACGTATTTTCCGAGGTGGCGGAAATCATTGTCCATTGCTCCCCTCATCACGCGGGCATTGCCATGGCGGAAGTGGAGCCGCGCATTATTCGGAGGATTCTGCGCTATCCCGGGGATGTGGACAACTGGATGCCCGCATCGCAGAGTCATGGTTATCACAGCTATGGAAGGGGCTGGAGCAGTTCACAGGCAATATCCACAGATGACGCCACATTCACGATTTACACGATCGATCTGGAGAGGGAATCGGAGATCGATTATGTCAGCATTCGATCGGTTGGTCGCCTTCCTGCTATCGGTATCGTAGCAATAACAGTGACAAAGCGATGATTCAAAGGGCGCATCTTGACAAAACTTAATTCTTGACGCATTAAATTTTATTTTTTTATGTCTAAAAAGAGTGGAAGCGACAAAAAGATTTTAACTGTTATTCAATCCATGAATAATGAAAGATTACCTTCAATGACAAAAGTTAACAATGCCATACCATCCAAAACTGATCGCAAACGCATGGGCGCGCATTACACGCCTCCAGCACTCGCTCGTCTTCTTGCTGAAAAGATCATCGATTATATTGAACCATCCGGCATTGATATAATTCGAGTTCTTGATCCTGCATGCGGTGATGGCAATCTGCTCCATGCCGCAATGGAAGCGTTGCGTCAGAAGGGCTATGAGAACTGCCAGGCATTTGGAGTTGAATCTGACTCCCAAGCAATAGATAAAGCAAAAAGAACATTATCGGAATACGAGGAAGGTCATATTGAACTGATTGGCGGAGATTTTCTGGACCTTGCTACAACATTCCAGCCGCAACAGGATTTATGGTCATCTTTCGCCGATTCTAATGTGATTCCCTGCAACTTCGATATAGTCATCGCTAATCCTCCCTATGTACGCACTCAAGTTCTTGGAGCTAAAAGATCTCAGATGCTGGCGGATCGCTTTGATCTATCCGGAAGGGTAGATCTATATCACGCTTTCATTCAGGCTATGATTTTTGCTCTCCGAGAAGGGGGCGTTCTCGGAATAATAACGTCAAACCGATTTATGAGCACCCTGGCAGGAAAATCTGTTCGCGCTTTTCTTACAAACAAACTCGAAATCCTTGAGATAATAGATCTTGGAGACACAAAGCTGTTTGAAGCAGCTGTGCTTCCCTCTCTTCTGTTCGGGAGGCGCCATGATCAGGGACGATTATATAATAGATATTCTATCCCCTTCACAAAGATTTACTCACAGTTGCCATCGACTCCAGAGAGCAATAATTTCATATCAGTAAGAGATACTATAGTGGAAGCTGTTGCGGCGGGAGATGAAGGAATAGTTAAAGTTTTCGGCGGGACTTTCAATATCACTCGAGGACGATTTCCGGTAACGCCCGGATCCAGTGAAGTATGGGCATTGCTAACCTCCCAACAGAAGGAATTATTGACACGCCTTATTGAAAAATCAGAGCGAAGGATTGAAGAAGTTGCATGCGTCAAAGTCGGAGTCAAAACTACGGCGGACGATGTTTTTATTCGTAACGATTGGGCAAGCCTTCCATTCGACAAGCGTCCAGAAGAGGAACTGCTTAAGCCCGTGCTTAGTCACGAAGACACATATCGTTGGGCAATGCCACGCCAACATACTCCCGATGCGCGCATTTTGTACCCTCACTTTTATGAAGGTGGTTCCAGACGTATTATTGCCCTCGAACAATACCCACGCAGTCATTCCTATCTTGAAGACTACCGCGCTCGCCTGGAAGGAAGGCGATACCTTGTCGATGCTGGGAGAAGATGGTACGAGGTATGGGTGCCACAAGATCCCAATTCGTGGGGCGCTCCGAAAATCGTGTTTCCAGATATAAGTCCGGAACCAAGGTTCTGTTTCGTAGAGGAAGAATATATTGTGAATGGAGATTGCTACTGGATGACGCTTCGGCAAGGCGTAAAAGAAGAGATATTATTCTTGATCCTCGGTATTGCCAATTCAAGCCTCATGACACGCTTTCATGACGCTTCTTTTTCCAATAAACTGTATTCCGGAAGGAGACGATACATTACTCAATATGTCAGTAAGTACCCACTTCCAAATGCACACACCGAGATAGCAAGAAGCATAATATCATTAACGAGGGAATTAGTGAACGTAGCAAAATCTGCAAACGCAGATGAGGTTAAAAGACTTGAAATTATCATTGATACTCTTGTGTACAAAGCCTTTGGACTTAATCCTGATGGAGAGCCATTATGACACATAAATCAACGGTTCTCAAGTACGCTAACGAGAAAAGGGATTGAATTCACACCCTTGGCCTTGGTGATGGTGATCCCCTCGCGAATGCCCCGGCAGATACTAAACTCTTATTTTCTCTGGAAGAGATGGCAATTCTCCTCAAGCCTCTCATTTGGATTGACGCTCCAAGGGACGATTCCGGACGTATACTGGAGGTTCGGCCAAAGGGACATTGGTTTGAGTTCGAAGTATCCAGACGCTTGGGTTATCACTATCCCCCTGGGGGAGGATTGTTTCCTGACATTCGACATCAATTACTTGAAGTTAAACATCACACAGGGAAATCTGTCACGATCGATTTTGGACATCATCATTCAGGATCAGAGGAGATTATTGATGCGCGTTGGAATGAGAAAATCCGCTCACGAGTATGTGATATCCGTTATTTGATTGCTCTCGCACCTCCGCCGGATTACAAGGTTTCAGTAATGGTTCTTGCAACAGGGAAAGAGATCAACACAATCTTCGGTGTATCGCCTACTCAAACAATCAAATACCAGCTAGGCATCTCCAATAAATGGCGAGAAGAACATTCTGGAGAGATACTGGTTTCTGGAAAAACATTTTTGTCATAACAGGTTCATAAAATTTCTTAAACCCAAAAAATGCAATACCTCATCCACTAGTCTGAAAACCCTTGAAAATTCAGGAGATTCAGGCGTTCCAATTTATGAAAATCAAGGGGGGCAAGGGGCGGAGAGCAGTCTTAGAGGGCTAAAATGCCCCCCTCCTATCAGCGTTGTCAAAAACTGAGATAGAACCTTTTCGTAGATACCTTTGGCGTTGTGAGAGGTTTCCTGTATCGGAATATTCCCTTCCACCCACGATCGGAATTCGATCACCTCGAGATATTTGGCGATAAACGCCGCCAAACCGCCCCAAGCCGTGATAGGTTTCTGTGTGAATTCAATTCTTACTTGATTTACAATACAGGCAGGATTATGGATTTTTTGCTTCATTTTTTAGCGCTCCTTTCGGGTTTTTTGAAATTTTTACCTAAAAGGAGCGCTTTCAGTATCTCGGGTCAATTTTTATATTTATTTTTTATATTCAACTGCATTTTTGGGGATAATATAGACAGTCATATCATTATGCTAAAGGAAGAGGAAGAGATGAAATCCTTCAGATGTCATCAGCCGATTTGTTCCCAGATAAAGATTTTTCAAGATATGTCTCAACCGTATTAACAAAACTGGTTGCATTCTGAATAATTTCATCTGTTTCCTGAAAACCGAGAGGTTCCATTGCGTGATAGTCAGACTCTTGACGGAATTCAAAAGCTTTGTGCAAATCTGCGGAAAGATTTTCGCCAAGGGTTGTATTGCTATTTTGACGCAAAAGAATAGATTCTCTCAAGGCTGATTTTGCCTGCTCCATGCGATGTCGTATAAGAATCGCTTTATCGTCATCATGAATCATATCAGCGCGCCTTCCTGTCTTACTGCTATTGCCAGCAGGGATGAGCGTTCAGGTCCATTTTCCCATTTGTCCCGGGAAACAACTATGGTCGCAATCACAATCCCGGCGTCGAATCCCGCTTCCCATGCACAGTTCGAGACAATCCCTCGAACTTCAGGAATTATTGGTTGATCCAAGACAACCAAAACATCCATATCCGAATCCGGTTCGGCGTTTCCTCTTGCCCTTGAGCCAAAAATAATCACCTGATGCAGCCGTACCCTTCCCAGCAAAAGATTTTTAAATTTCATTAATATATCAAGGTCCTTGGCGTCCATCTGTCTTTTCCCTTTTATACAATCATCATAAACCAA
>JAFGFK010000486.1 GCA_016931135.1 Candidatus Sumerlaeota bacterium
CAACGAGATTTAGGAATACCGCTACGAAATTCTCTTTTCCGGGTTGGATTTTTGATACAGGCTTCATTTTCCAACTAACTTTTTTTAAGGCCGGTAAGTCTTAATTTCAGGCTTTTGGCCGGGACAGTGTAAGTTGTCGATATACGAGATCGATCCACAGATCATAAAGCGATGTCAGGCGGGGGACGCTCAGGCTTTTGAATCGCTTTATGACAGTGTTAAAGACGATCTTTTCCGGTTTATTTTCTCTCTGATGAGGAATCATGACGATGCGGAGGAGGTTTTCCAGGAATGCGCGATGCGCATCTTCCGCCATATCGGCTCTTTGAATGACGTATCGCGGTTTCCCCACTGGATATACCGCCTTGTGGTAAACCAATGCAATACGTACCGTTCCCGGCGCAATCGGAACGCCTATACGCCGCTCGAGGAGGCGATCGAGGTCAAGCCGGAGGATTATGTATTTCACGGTTCCGCTCCCGATAATCCCCGGCGCGCCCTGATGAGGAAAGAAATGATGCAAAACATCAACAAACATATCAACGCTCTCCCATCCAAACAGAGGATAGCGGTTCTTCTATTCGACGTTGAAGGAATGTCCATCAAGGAGGTGTCCGAATACCTGGGAAGTTCCGAGGGCGCGGTGAAATTCAACATTCATGAGGGAAGAAAGAAGTTGCGGGAACTGCTTGGTCCCCTTGTCGCCAATCTCCGAAAGATAGGAGAAAAATAATATGGAATGTAAAAAAATACAGGGTCTCTTGAACGATTATTTTGACGGAGTTCTGGATTCCGGGGCGCAAGACTCCATTGAAGAGCATCTTTCCGGTTGCGCGGAATGCAGAAAAGCCTACGAGGATATGGAAGCCGTGATCACGCTTATGCGATTGTCATCCAATCCGGTACAAATGCCTTCCGAGGAGTTCTTTAAAACCGTATTTTCCAGATATTGCCCTTCCGCGAATTCCAAGTCGTCATCCCCCAAGCGCTCCTCTCTCAAAAAATTCCGTCCATGGAACGGCATTTGGGATTTATTGAGGAGTCCATCCTTAAGCTTGCGCCTTGCCCGCGCGGCAGCCTTATTGATGATGGGTTTCCTGCTCGCTTATTTCAGCCCCCGCTTCCTGGACACCATCGGACCTGTTTCGCAAAACCAGTCTTCCTTCCAGGATTTCGGAAATAAGACGCGCGCATCCGCCATCGCCAGGGGAAAACCGGACGTTCAGATTGTTTATGCAACGCCCACGCCGATCATTCCAGATTCAGAGAATAATCCGGCGCTTTCCGGTACATCCATGATCGACAAAAGCCACAAGGCTACCCTTGAGGCCGCCCTTGTCGAAGCGGAAAAGAGCCTCGCTTCCCCAAACCTTACCCTGGCGGATAAAACGGGACCGCCCGATATGGTTGAGGATGGGCTCTTATACACGGTTCCACTTCCTCCCGGCGCATTGGAAGAGAATAATCCCCGGATTCTGATGGTGGCGACTCACGACCGCCAGCTGGCGGTTATGGAAAGCATTCAAAAACTCAAGATGAATCTTCATTTATCCGGAGAAAGCCGCTTTATCCCCGAAATCCATAAGATCGAAAGCTATATCGCTGATATTGCAGCGGCTACGGAGAAAACAGACCTCGCTTACCTTACAAATCTCAAGGTTTTTCAGGAGGCGGAGCAATGCCTTGTTGAAAAAAAATATACCTGCGCCCTGCAAAATTACGATGAGGTCGCCAAACAATCCCCGGGTTCCCTCATGTCCTTCCTTGCGCTTTTTCAAACGGCAAATGTCAATTATGAACAACTGGGCGATTATCGCTCGGCTCTTGCCCAATATCAAAAATGCCTGGAACAATATCCCGCTCAATATATAACCGATGAGAAAAAAGAGATCATCTTGAACCGGATCGATATCCTGACAAGAAACTCCATGAATGAATGGAAACCGCTTCATTTATACATCCAGTCCAAAACCGCGCCATCGCATATTGCCATCCCCGCCTTGAAACAGATTCTCGATCGCTATCCCACATGCTCCCTGATCCAGGAATCCATCGAGGACATTTCCACGAGAATCCTCTCCGATGAGGAGGCGGAAACGGCAAAAGCCGAAGACATCATCAGTTTCTTTCAACAATGCAGGGAACGCTATGAAACGCGCGCCATCAGGCAACTCCTTCAGTATAAAACCGCCGAGATTTTCCAATACCGCATGATGAACGGCCCCCAGGCGCTCCTGGAATATATCCATGTGGTGGAAATAGACCCCCAATCCAAGCTGGCCGAAAAGGCGAAAAGCAAGATTCTTTCGCTCTCCAGGCGAGGTCTCAATATTCGATAAAAGGAGCGGTTAAGGACAATCATCATGATGACAAGATACGCATCCCATCTGGTTTGCATCCTGCTCCTTTTCCCGCCGCTTGTTTCCGAAGCCGCGGGAAACAAAACCTTTCCCCCTATATCCAAAACTTCTTCCACGGTTCTTCTCGAGAGAATGGACAACCTGACTACAGCCGTGCAGATCGTTCGTCTCATAAACAGTCTTTCATCCAAAGACAACGCCCGCGCCCCCTCCCTGGAGGTTCATGCCCTTCGGGGCGCCAGCTTCTGGGAGATTCCGGAAATTCGCGCCATCCATTTTACAAGCGAAAAGAGAATCTCCATTGTCAGTAGTCCCTCCGAGACCATGATCAATCCGGAGGAGTCTTCCTTTCTTATAGCCGACGGATATCACTGGTACGATATGGATTATGAAGACGCTTCCTGGGAAAAGCCCGGGCTCGCGCACCCCAACTACCGCTGGTTCTATATCCCGGGCGCAAGCTGGATATGGCGTCATCATACAGGCTCCTCGTTTCAATCTGAAATTCTCCTTCTCCGCCGCGAATTCGAGATTCCAACCCATACGGAACCCCGCCTTGCCATTCTGTATATCACCCTGGATGAAACCCTTCATGAAACATACCTCAATGGACGGCTTTTGTCTCTTAAAGATATTACGATGGAACAAGGATATATCGCCCTGGAGGTTACGTCTTTCATACAAAAAGGGGATAATATCCTTGCGATGAAATTGGGGAAAAAACAAAAAGAAGGCGAGATTTTTTCCGGCATCGCCTTTCGACTGGACGTCTATATGATTTCTCCGGATAAATTAAAGGAAGCGTCCCCCTCTCCACTTTGTTCCGATATTCATCTGGAAAATGGGGATTATCTATCTGGCGAGCTTCTATCAATCTCCGATCGGAATGTCGATGTCCAAATCTCCTCCAGTAAGGTCAGAATTGATCGGGATTGGATCAGGAGTATTGGAATCTCCCCGTCTTTGCCGCAAAATCCCGGTTACAAGAAAAGAAATATTTTTCAGAAGATATTCGCCACTAATAAGAAAGAAACGGCAAGAACGAACCAGACATCCTCCCCCAGGTTGAAAATAGTCCACCCGGAAGATTCAGAGAATAAAGTCGGCGTTCTATTGAAATCCGGGGAATTCGTGAAGGGACGAATCATAAAATTAGACAAGGACAGAATCATATTCAAACCCAGATACGGAAGGGAGGTTTCCATCCTCCTTTCCGAGATTGAATCTCTGTACCCAAACGAACCCGGAAAAATTCCTTATCTGATATATCCAAGAGAGGAATTGCCCTGGAAATGCAAGATATTAACTCTCGACAACTGCGAAATATCCGGTTTATTGATCCAGTTGACTCCTGAAACCCTTACCTTAAAACCGCCTTACGCCGAATCCATCCATCTGAAAAACAGCCGGATCATTTCCTGCCTTTTCCCCTATTCCTCCATTGCCGGATTGAGGAAAAAACTCGATTCGATCAGGGAACCCTACCATCTTTCCGTGGCTCTTATGGGGGATAACGATCCAAAAGGACCCCCTTTTGAACACTCCCTCCACTTCAATCTGCATAATATCCTGATTGAACTTGGCATTGATAATAATCTCCTGTCTCCCGAGGAGATCGTCGATTCCCGGTTATTCTTCCCGAAACGCTACCCCATATTATTCAATATAGACGAAACAGAGACCTATTTTAAAACAGTCCATACGCCCGATGATGGATATAACGCCCTGATAAACTATGTAAAACAGGGGGGTATCCTTGTACATATGGGAACGGGGATTCCGGCATATTATGGATACGAACCGCAGAATCGGAATTGGAAGCGAACGACAAGCCCCCCCTTTCTCAATAAAGCCCTGGGGATGAACATATTGGGACCTGGCGAGACGTCAGAATATGGGCAGGCTTTCGAAATACCGGATAACAAACCCCTTGCCCTTTATTTTCAATTGAATTCCAATACTCCTTATTCATACGGGCTTCCTGATCGAATCGAGTTCCCCTTCCATCCCGATACCCGGTTCCGCCCGGTTACCATGGATGAAGCATCGACAACAACCCTGTTTACCCCGCTTTACAATCTGAAAAGCGAAGGTGGAACAGATTACGGAGCTGCAATGGCGATAATCGATTACCAAGGGGGAGGTTTTGAGAAAACAAGATGTTATTATATCAGCCCCTTGCTGTTTTACGCCAGGTATAACGACCATCCGGTATTATACGATCTCATACCCAGGATCATCTCTCTGAATCTTTCCAGAATCATCCCCCATGATGAATAATAATAATTCAATGGAAACGAAAACCGATACCATAACGGCGCGCTCAACGCCAGGGGGGGAAGGCGCAATTGCGATTATCAGGCTAAGCGGGCTTTCCTCATTTGAAATAATCAGGAGATGTTTTTACCCCTATAAGGAGCCAAAAGTCAAGTTTAATTACATGACGCTTGGGAAGTTCATAGATCCCCAGAACGGGGCTGTCATCGATGAGGTTTTTGTTGTATTATTCGAGAATCCTTCCTCCTATACCGGGGAAGACGCCGCTGAGATACACTGCCATGGAAGTCCTTGCGTTACATCGAAAATCATCGAAACGCTATGCAACATGGGGGCGCGATTGGCGGAGCCGGGGGAATTTACAAAACGCGCCTTTTTAAATGGAAAGATGGACCTTACCAAAGCTGAAGCGGTATGCGATCTAATCCGGGCGCAAACGGAAAAGGCGGCAAATCTTGCCTTGAAGCAGCTTCAGGGAGAATTGTATCAAAAAATAAAGAGCGTAAAGGATGTTATCATTACAGTTGGTTCGGAATTGGAGGCAAGGCTTGACTTCCCGGATGAAGATACGGTTATTCAGAATAATGAAAAGGTTCTGAAATTACTTGGGGAAACAAAAGGGGAAATCGAAAGGCTCATCCATCAGGGAAGAAATGCCAGGATTTACAGAAATGGGGCAAGGATCGCCATTCTTGGAAAGCCAAATACCGGTAAATCAAGTCTTTTCAATGTTTTATTAAGAATGGAACGAGCCATTGTCACCCCACATCCGGGAACGACGCGGGACTCCATCGAGTGTACCGTTAATCTTAAAGGTTGCCCGGTAACTTATATCGATACTGCGGGAATTCATTATACGAATAATCAAGTGGAATTACTTGGCATTGAACGCGCCAGAAAAGAAATATCTCAAGCTGACCTGAATCTTATCCTTATTGATGGATCCCTCCCTTTGACAGAGGAAGATTTCCATATATTTCAGATTGTTGCAGAAAATCCATGTATCCTGGTTTTGAATAAGTTTGATCTTGATCAGCGCGTTCAGGAAAAAGATATGCCCGATATCAAAAACAAGGCGATTTGTATGGTTCATACATCGGCGATGAAAGGTTATGGAATCAAGGCGCTCGAAACAGCGATCAAGGATTTTCTCATATCCGAAACGGGGATGGAAGACTCTCTTGTAACGAATGAGAGGCATCTGGCAAATCTTACAAAGAGCAGGGACGCCCTGAAAAACGCCCTGGACGCCCTTCGAAAGGGAGTTGCCGAAGAACTGGTCATGGTGGATTTGCGGGAATCTATTCATTATCTGGCAATTATCACCGGGGAAGAGACGGACGACGAGATTCTGGACAAGATATTTCGCAGGTTCTGCATTGGGAAATGAAGTACAGGATTTTGGATTTTGGAATGGAAAATGGGGATTTGCGTATACGGATTTTGAGAGAATGAATGGGGATGCGAGATATTCCGGGATATTACAATTTTACAAATTTTCTTTTTTTCCTGTTGAAAAATATTTCCTTTTGGTGATTCGATAAAAACTGTCATGGGGAAAAAGGTTAAAATAAGCTGGCTCCCGGGTCATTTTTATATTGTTCTATTGCTTCAGGTTATTTCCCTCCCCATTCTTGTCAAATCACAGAAAATGAAACCCATTCATTGGGTATGGTTATTTCTTTTTGCCTGGCAGATTTACTTCCTTTTTAAGCGAAGGAAAGATAGAAGATACAGGGGCAGCGTGATCCTGCGCCGCTCCCTTAAAATCTCTTTATCCATAATACTGATCATCGCGGCGCTCCTGCGCATTGTGAACATTGACGGCATCCCCCCGGGTTTATGGGTGGATGAGTTATATACAGCGTCAAACGCCCTGGATCTCACGGCAAGGTACTGGAAGAATCCCTTTTACATGACCCCTCTTGTAGGGAAAGGGTGGGTGGAAACCTCGAACCTGTATCTTTACTATGTACGTTTGATATGGCTTCTATTCGGATTGAGTTACATAGGCATGAAGATGGTGTCCATATTGCCAGGGATATTTGCGGTTTTTTTTCTATATTTTCTGGCTCGAAAGTTATGGGGATTTCGCGCCGGGCTCGCTGCCGCCTTCTTTTTGGGGATCAACGCGTGGCAGATTGGACTTTCGCGATGGGGATGGGATGAAACGCTTTTGACCGCGCTTCAGATTCCTGTTTTTATCTTTTTATGGAAGGGTTTGAGAAGAGGCGGATACTTCGATTTCGCCTTTTCAGGTTTTCTGCTGGGTTTGTGTTTATACACCCATACCGCATCCAGAATCCTGGCGATTTTTGTCCTCTTTTATTTGCTTCTCGAATGGACGCTCTCCCGAAAAGCCGGAAAATTCTTCTTCAAAAGGCTGTGGATTTTTTTCCTATTTTTCGTTTTAAGCGCCTTTCCTTTCGGAATTTACATGTACCGGAATCCGGGGGTATTCACCGCGCGATACAATGAGGTTTCCATCTTCAGCCAGATGCGCCGCGAAGGCAGCGTCCTGCCGCTTTTTTCCAATATAGGGAATCACCTTTTGATGTTTCATGTAAAATCAGACCCGAACATCCGGCATCATATTGCCGATAAACCTGTTCTGGATATAATAAGCGGGCTTTTCATGATCACGGGCGTACTGGTGGCGTTTCTGGGATTCAGGAGGCGTAAAAACCGCTTTGTATTACTCTGGCTTCTTTTCGGACTTTTGGGGGGAATGCTTTCCGTATCTCAGGGAGGTCCTCATACCTACAGAACCGGCGTCACCGCCCCTCCCGCCTTTATCCTGTGCGGAATCGGATTAGCCTGGGTGATCCGCATTTCCAGGGGAATCATGGACATCCCAAGGGAAAAATATCTTTATTTGAATATTGCCATCGGACTTCTTCTGGCTCTTTCTCTGGGAATCAACGTACACAGATATTTCATATCTTACCCGGAAGATCCGAAATTATGGCGGGAATTCTGGGGTTCTGAGGAAACGCTTTTTGCCCGTGAGGTTGCTCACTGGCAGGATATGGGGGAAACCGTATGGCTCGATTCGGCGTATCGATCGAATTATTATTTTCTCTACCATGCCGCGCTCAAGGTGATCAGCGGGGGCGTCCCGGAATACTTCGATCCATTCACGCGAGAGCCGCATCCCGGGAACGGCAAGGCGATCGTGTTTCTCCCTTCCTTCCGCAAGGCTTTCTATGAAAAATATTTTCCCGGATCAAGCCTTGATCCTGTTAAGAATCCCCTGGGAGAGACAAGCCTGTATTATCTTACGATCGATAAAGCGGGTCTCCAGGTTTCCCCTGAAATTGGGCTGGAAGAAAGGCAAATCTGCGAGGTAACTTATTTCCGCGAGAATCAGGTCATCAAAAGGGAAACCCGCGAGAATCTGAATCTTGACGCCGTGCCGGAACAGACAAAGGGTATCATCATCAAAACCCGATTTTACGCGCCAAAGGAAGAATACCTTTTGTTCAAACTCGAATGCAACGCTCCCGTGGAGATGTCCATCGATGGCATGAAAATAGTGATGAACGAGAAAAACGAAGCGTTCACGCTGTTAAAGGCTGGCGCGCGCAGCCTGGAAATCCTTATACGCGATATCCGGGATCGGGTTCAAATCAGGCTTTTATGGCGCCCCCATTTAAAGAAGGATGAACCGATCCCCCATGAGTTCTTGAGTATCACTCAAAGAATATGATTATCACGAATCGATGGTTCGAGTATGTCGCAGAAACAGCGCGGCGAGAGCGCCGCTCCAGGCGACTGCCATTGCCAGTAAAAACGCCGGGGAGAACGTCCCTTTCATATCCGCAATCCGCCCCGCCATCCAGGGGCCCAACGCCTGCCCCATGCCAAAGAAAAGCGTGATGAATCCCAGGGCCGCCGGCGCCATTCTGGATCCCAGCTGATCCCCGCACGCCGCAGCCATGATCGCGGGTATGCTCCACGCCGTTATTCCGAAAAGTATCACGGATAGGAGTAATCCCGTTGGAGTTCTCCATACCGCAAAGATCAGATAGGAACTTCCCTGTAAAAGACTCACAACGGCAAGCCCGTACTTGCGCCCCGCTATATCGGAAAACCAGCCCCAGATGATCCCGCACGAAACGCTCAGCCAGCCGATGATCTGCCAGTACGTCCCCGCCTTTGCCTCGCCCATTCCCAGTTCCACGGCAATGTATTTTGCGAAAAAGGTGAGATAAATGATGTAGGAAAAACCGAACGTGACATAAATCAACGCAAGATGCCACACGGCTTTTGAACCGTAAACATCCCTCCATGACGCCTTTTTGAGATCGGACGCGGTTTCTTCCTCGCCGCCTGATAACTTGTCATTATTCTTATCTTCCTCGCTTCCCACGGGAAGCAGCCCGATTTTCTGCGGCCGGTCTTTGAGGAAAATCCAGTTTATGATGCTGATGACAAGGACAATTCCCCCAAGCGCCACCCAGGCGTTTCTCCATCCGCTTTCTCCAAAGAAATCCAATAACCACGGAACAAGAGGTCCGGTTAAAATCAGCCCCAGACTGGAACCCGCAACTGCGATCCCCGTGGATATGCCACGCCTCTTTGCCGCAAACCACGCCGCAAGAAGCCCCATCGCGGGGACATTGCTTCCCCCGCTCCCAATGCCTGTTATGGCGCGCCAGATAAGGGCGGACATGAAACCCCGCGAGGTTGCGGTCAAAACCATCATCAAACCCACCACAAGCAGGGACAAACTGATCACGCGCCGCGGGCTGAAATGAGAGGATAAAAATCCCCCGATGAGCGCAAGGCACAGGTAACCGATGAAATTGCCTGTGGCAAGTCCCCCCGCCTCGGTATTGGTTAATTCCAGATCCTTCTGCATGGAGGGGAGAATCATCGCGTAGCCGAAACGCGCTAATCCCAGCGAACAGAATACCGTTAAAAAACAAAGAACCAGAATTACCCAGCCGTAATGAAATTTATTTTCACTCTCAACCATTTCCATTTCATCCTTTTCATGAAAGGTTTTTATAGCGATCGCAAGAAATCATGTCCATAGAATTATATAAAGATTCAGAAATGCCTATCGCTGAAAATCTTCCCAATAAAAAAAGATGCGGAAAACCGACCAGGTTTTCCGCATCCAAAAAATTCACAAGCCTTTTTTATTCCATCATGATCAGGGCGATCAAATCCGATATGTCTATGATCTTGTCCCCATTCACGTCTCCAGGGACAACGTCCGTTCTTCCCAGAAGGTAATCGATGATTTCCTGCTGCGTGGGAAACGTTTCGCCTTCTTCATACGCGACCGCCCGCTCAAACGCCAGGAACGAGGCGGATTCCGCAATGTGCGCGCGTTCCGCGTCATTGATCTGATCCTCATCAACGGCCATGCGAATTTGCGTCGGAGTCAGGGGATTGGCGCCATAAAGCACAGCCCATCCTCCATCCATTCCCTTTTGACCGTTGATCGAGGCGACTGCCGTTTTGGGAGGCTGAGTGAAATTCTGGTAGAAGTTATAGGAATAAGGCGGGAAATTATCCATTCCTGCGATGGCTGGGTCCCCTGATTGCGCCTCGTATTTCACGCCTTTGACCGTTCCGATTCCCGCATCGGTCACAATATATCCCACGGTTTCATCAGCTCTTGTCAGATCCGTATCCTCACCGACCATTTTTCCGGTATAAAGGGAGACGGATGTAGGCGCGTCCGTGCGTTCTGGACCATGGCACCAGAATACAGACCAGTCAGGATCGTTGTAACTCATCACTTGGCCCATGACAACAGGATAGTAGAACGTATTTCCGTAGGATCGAGCCTCTCCCACCCAGGAAAATTTATTATCCGTAACAGCGCTGTTATATTTACGCCCTTCGATTATGCGCCCATCAGGCAGTTCCCAAATCCCTTCCTCGAGTACGAGATAATGAACCGTTCTTGTGGTTATGGCGTCCCTGTCGCCCGGATTTTGCAATTTGATATCGAACGAAATAGGGCAGACATTATGGATCCTCGTTACTATGGGGCGAGAAGCGTTTCCGTATTGAGGCGATGTCACAATCACGGGATTGAAATACGCCTTTTGCAGAAGCACGGTTGTAAAGGATGTCCCAACGTCAACTGTTCCGGATTCGAATCGCAGTACCGGCGTAACGGTTGGCGTCGGCGTAGGCGTGGGCGTTTCAGTGGGAGTCGGGGTAGCCGTTTCAGTGGGAGTGGGCGTCGGGGTTTCAGTAGGCGTAGGCGTCGGCGTTGGAGTGGGGGTGGGCGTCTCTGTTGGCGTCGGCGTTGGAGTTTCTGTTGGCGTGGGGGTGGGCGTTGGAGTGGGCGTGGGTAAGCTGGTCAGTTCAAACGCCATATCCCAGGAAACTCCGGAGGGCATCTCGATGGGCGCCATCATTATTGCAAGGGAACCGGATGTGGGGGCAGTCGGATCGAGGATTCGAACCGCATCATCCTTGAAGTAATGGGGACGGGTCTTCCAACCCCAGGGTCTTATGGGGTCTATCTTTCCATAGATAGCCGAAATGCTGAGCCAGTAAACATTTTCTTCAGATTCCTGGTAGAACCATTCATTCTCAGGAAGGAACAGATCATATTGGAAGCAGGAGTCCGGCGGATGACCCGGGAAAAAATCACATCCTACGTTTGTCTCGCGTAACATTCCCCGTGGAACGATATGCTCCCAAACCATAGCGAAGGGTTGTCCTGCATCCGTCCATATTCCGATATGGAAAAGCGCAGGCGCGTCATCCGGTGGAAACGGTTCCATCCAATCCAGATACGACCCCCACCAGTGTATATCCGTAACAGGACGAGTTGTGGTGCAGAGCCAGTCGTCCGCAACAATTTGAAGTCCGGAGTAAATGGACGCCTCATCCCATCCCCAGAAACAGCCTGGTTCCGGCGATTCAGGATTGAAAACAGGGGGCTGGGACCATTTAATTGCCTGATCAGGATTCTGATACGGGGGGAATTTGGTTGTCAATTCGAATGCCATATCCCAGGGTCCCCTTGGATGAACTATACTGATGGGCAAACCGGCAATAAATGGCATTCCCAACATGGGGGGGATAGGCTGGTTGATGATAACCGCCTCGTCATTGTAATTATGCCGCCTTGTTTTCCATCCCCAGGGAAATTCATAGAGAGGATCAGAATACATTGCCGAAATGCTTACCCAATAAATGTTTAATGATGGATCCTGGTAAAACCATTGATCTTCGGGAATTTCCAGATTGTACAGGAAACAGGTGTCAGAGGTTGGTTCATCAGGATAGAAGTCCCATCCCACCGGTTGCTCCTGGAGAAACTCCCGGGGCGCAATGATTTCATAAATCATGACGCCGGGATGGCTGAATAAACCATTTTGTTGCTCGGGAACATCGGTCCATATCCCGATATGAAACAGCGGGGGAGCGCTCGGCGGCGCGATCGGCTCCTGCCATCCCTTGTATGATCCCCACCAGTGAATATCCGTGATGGGGCGGGAATCATAACACAACCAGTCATCCGCAACATACTGGGGTCCCATAAATGATGAATGCTCGTCCCATCCCCAGAAACATTGCGGGCAGGGGGATTCGGGATTACGAGTAGGCGGTTGCGTCCATTTCTTGAAGGAAGGAGAGAGCGTACATCCTTCAATACGGAATGCAGCATCGTAATAATCCGGATTTTCGAGCGCTTCCGGCCAGGAAGTCCACACATTCCCAATGCCTATATAATATCCTGGATCAACAATATGCGCTTCATCGAGATTCCTTGTATTTGCGACGAACCAATACCATAGTGTCGTATTATCGAATTCGGGATAGAAGCAAAGCCAGTAATGCCCCGGAGCAAGATTCACCGGATTCACTCCGGGCATGGTGGTGAAAAGAGATATTTTTTCTCCCACAGAAGCAGGCTCCACCCTGACCTCCGGCGCATCAAAGGAGCATATATGTTTCCATACATGAAGTTCAAGTCCATCTCCCGGAAATCCTGCGGGTTTCCCGCCATCGTCAGGATAGATATACCAGTTCAGGCTCGAAATGCCTTCCCATGAACCTATTGGATTGAATCCATTAGCGGAAATAAGTGTGACATGCAGGGGATCCGTTGTGAAAAAGTCATCTGCGGAAAAGACGCCGGATGTAGCAGTAGTGCTCAATACGGATAGTATAGCTGTGGAAATATCACTTATCGGCTGATCCCATAAGTAAAAACTCTGTCCCATGGCAGGGTCTGGCGTTGGGGTTGGCGTGGGAGTGGGAGTTGGGGTTTGCGTATGAGTTGGAGTCGGCGGGGGGATAATGAAGTCTATATTCTGCTTGGTATCTTTGGAAACACGCTGAAAAATGGGTATGATGGGTGAATCTCCCCATGATACTGCGCACGCCAGAAATACAATCAAAATCATAGTGGATAATAGGACATTTTTCATCTCTTTCCTCCCTGTATAAATTTGAAAAATCCAATGTATTAGACAGATTTAGTTTGAATACTATCGGTTTAGAAAAGTCAATAACAAAATAAATGTTGGGGTCAATTCGCTTGGAAGATTGACCCCATTGTTTGACTCCTACTTGCCCCACTCATCCCTCACTTTTCTCTGTCAAATCGGGATCGTGCTCCAGCTTCTCCGAATCCTTTATATCCAACCGGATTCTGACCTCTATGTTCTGATCGAGATATTGTATGCCGATTTCGTTCCCAATGGATTGAAGTTTGGAAAGCAGATCGTATCTGTGATAGGGGATGCGGTAAATGCGAAGGAGTCTTGTTTCTCCAATTAAATGCTCGATTTCCTGGAGTAAATGATCCATGCCGTCGCGGGTTTTGGCTGAAATGGCAACGCTGGGTTTGTTTTCATCCATCAGCCGTTTCAGGATTTGTATATCCTGCGCTTTATCGGTTTTGTTCAAAATTGTCAATAACGGCTTATGCGTGATGTCGAGAATCTCCAGCGTCTCGTGGGACGCCTTGATCTCATCCTCACTCATGTTAGAGGAGGCGTCCACTACAAGCAGCAATATGTCCGCATATCGTATTTCTTCGAGCGTTGCGCGAAACGATGCGATCAGGGTGTGGGGAAGTTTGCGGATGAATCCCACCGTATCGATCAATATCGCATCTTTCCCCCCGGGCAGAAGCAGTTTTTTCGCCGTGGGATCGAGCGTGGAAAATAGTTTGTCTTCGACAAGTACGTTTGCATCCGTGAGGGCGTTTAAAAGCGTGGACTTGCCCGCATTGGTATATCCAACCAGGGACAAAGTGGGAATGCCTTCCTTGATCCTTTTCCGGCGCTGGGTGTTCCGGTGTTTTTCCAGGGATTTGATCTCCCGTTTCAGGCTGCTGATGCGGTTGACGATCCGTCTCCGGTCGGTTTCCAGCTTGGTTTCCCCGGGACCACGCGTGCCGATTCCGCCTCCCAGCCTTGAGAGCGCCTTTCCCCATCCGCGAAGCCGCGGCAGTAAATATTCCAATTGCGCCAGCTCCACCTGGAGCTTGCCTTCCTTTGAATGGGCGTGTTGAGCGAAGATGTCCAGGATCAGGGAGGAGCGATCCAGAACTTTTTTCTGAAAGATATCCTCCAGGTTCCGGTTCTGCGCGGGGGAGAGGTCTTCATCGAACACAATGCCCGTTGCGTTCAATCCCTCCGCGAGAAGGGCAAGGTTTTCAGCATGCCCCGTTCCTATGAAATTCCCCGCATGGATTTCCCGAAGTCGGAGATGCTCCTTTCCCACGACTTCCGCACCTGCGGTATCAGAAAGGCGTTCCAGTTCCTCGAGGGTTTTTTCTCCCATATCGAAGGATTTATTAGGTAGCGTGATTCCAACAAGGAAAAACTTCTCTGTTACAACCTTTGCCGGTTCATAATACTTAACCATGATTTGGGGTCAATCCTCCAAGCGAATGTAAATTAAGGAACTCCGATCCTGAGATTTCCCTCTCTTTTCACTCCTTTTTCATGTTTATTGCTTTTATGCTATTTGTTACGCGATATAACATGATACAGGCAAAAGGGCAGATCGATTCTTCGCAGCCTCGCCATCTAATATCCCATCTCAAAAAATCTTATCTATAGAAAATGGAACTTACCTGAAACAATAAATTCAGCCACGTCAAGTATAATATCTTTATTTTTATTTACATTCGCTTGTAGGATTGACCCCAATCCTTTTCCCCAATCCTTTTACAGAGAAATTAACTGGGATAAAGGGGATAAACGGGATAAGAATACATAGGTTTCGATTTCATCTCCTTCCTGCAGTTCATCCCGGTTAAATTTTTTTTGGGGAGTTTTCAGCCTTAAAATCGATGGAGATGGGTCAGGAGATCCATCCCCCTTTAAAAGCGGCGGCATGGCTTCAGCGCTTTATATAATCAATTATTTTCGCGTAATATCGCGTTTTTAGTAGTTCAAAAAAAGAACCAAATAATCTCAGTAGGGGCGGAAAGCCTTTCCGCCCCCACTAAAAATTATAAATACATGTATCCGCATCATTAGTATAAAATTATATAAACTGCCCCGCCAGCATTCCCCTTATATCATAAATATCAGAGACTGTTGGAATGTATAAGTTAGCTTGAAAAAAGGAAATCCTCCTGACAAAAATTTTTAGTATTAAAGGATCATTAGATCCTTAA
>JAFGFK010000487.1 GCA_016931135.1 Candidatus Sumerlaeota bacterium
CCGCCGGTCCCCCTCCGATAATTACTATATGTTCACTCATCACTCCTCGTTCAAGCTTGTCATTCCGGTTCCATGGTTAAGGCATCGTATCCGGAGGATAAATATCCACAGTAACCTCTTCGATTTTCACCGTGGCGCTGGGAGAATCCGCAGCATTGAAATTGATGTAGTCTATGAAAATTTGGAGAGGAACGTCCATGGCCGGATTTCCATCCTCGTCTATCGGAGAGTAACAGAAAATCTTGTATCTCTTGTTTTCAATATCAAGGGAATTTTTTCCCGTTCCTTCGCTGTTTATGTTTTTCAAAATGGCATATTGATTGTTTGACGCATTGATTCGAAGCCGTACCTGAGGGACCTGATCCTGGTCCGTATCAAAGTCTGTTCTAGCTGTTATTTCAGCGCAGTAAAGCCTCAGGTTTTCCCCCTGAACGATGTCGTACCTTGGATTTTCCCAGCATCCGAATGAATTGTTGTCAATGCCGGTTATTTGAAGTATGCCATTGGTATGGTATCCGATGGCGGGGGTAAAAAAGTCTGGGATGGTTGAATATTTCCAACCTTCCGCATCATCGAAAAAGCCGTATTCGAGGAAGCGGAGCGGGGTAGGCATGGTCAACAGATTTATGCGGTCAATGATGATGTTATCCAGGTACAGGGTTCCCTGCGGCGCGTCATTAGGATTGAAATTGATAATATCCCATGCCAATCTCAGCGCGCTTCCGGTTTCCTGGTTGGGAGTGAAATAAAGATCGTAAAGCCTTGGTTTTGTCCCGGGAGCGCAGACGCCGGATCCTTCGCTGGATACGACGAGAATGTCCGCCTGCCCCCCCATGTCATCAAACGCCCTCATACGGAAAGTGGGGGCGAGCGATGCGTCCTCCTGATCGGAATGAAGGAGACTTCTGACCCTGTATAAGCTGTCTGGAATAATCGGGGCGTAATCCTGCGGGCTTTCCCAGAATCCGTGACAATCCGCATTATTCAAGGACTTCAAGTACAGACTTTCCTCAGTGACTCCGGCTTCAGGGGAGGAATAGGGCGGATTATCCAAATGCGAAATCCATCCGTCCATATCGTTATCAAAAGCGGCTTCCCTTTCCACGATCTCCTGTAGATTCTCCGCGAAATATTTCTCCTGCAAATAAGAATAGGCGAATCGAAAAGCAGGACACATGATTGGTTCGCCGGTATCTTCATCTATTTTATCGGGATGGGCAAAAAATGAACCTGTGTGGGATAAATAATTCGAGGGAAGGCTGAATTGGTCAGTGAATATTGGATTGATAAATGCCGATGACAGTCGGAAATTCAACTGTTCTCCCGCATAATCGAATCCGATATGAAATTCAAAATCGGTTCCCACATTCTGAGATGTTTTTGGGGGAACGGGATAATCGCTTTTGAATGATGGGCGTGCGAATGTGATAGGCGCCACAGGAGAAGTAATTTCATCCAGGAAATAATTCATTTGCGGAAAAGCGTTTTCGCCAAGATTGTGCGTTGTTACGGGTATTTCTATATTTTCTTCGGATTCTATGATCCCATTGTCGTTTCCCGAGCTGTATCCCAGTATATCGTCATCGATTTCGTGCGTGAAACGCATAGGATGTTTCAACGCCTTCAGGTCAAACTTGATCGACCAACTGTAACCGTCCGAATCGACTATAATGCCATATATGGTGAAGGGGTATCCTCCCTCTATATCAGGGATGCTTTCCGATACCCTGAAATTGCATGTCATGCTTGCTACGTATTCACCTGCAAGATTATTGATGATTCTATAGTTTGGAGTTAATATTTCAACAAATTCTTCAGTAGAATAGTAAATGATGGTGGCGCTTCGGATTCCTATCTTCCCCTGATTCCACTCATTGATTATAATACTGACGTTTTCTCCTGCGTCAATTTGTCCATTTCTGTTTCCTTCGAAAATAGAATGGGGAGCGCCATCTCCTACTACTGACATATTCCAGACGCCCAGATCGAAATAAGGTATCCTCCAATCCCCATCTTCCAAATCGAACGGATTTGTCATATCAACAGTCCAGTCATCATCTAAAGGGCAGAAAACCATAACTCCATAAGCGCTTTCTTTAGAAGGCGTTTCATAAAACTGTGAGGTTAAATCTACCCATACCCCCTCGTAATAATCACGATCAAGTCGTAATTTCGTCCATACGGTATTGTAAATATGAACCACATCTCCCGGAATGCTGAATCTGACCCTGATAGCCTTGTACGTATTGACGCTTGGGGGCAAATACGACGCCGCTGTACTCCGGACATGGATCATGAGTTCGTGAACCCCCGGAGAAAAATCTTTCCGATCCAGGTATATATTTACATTTATAGCTCCGCCCTGGGATATTCCGGAAGCGGGAAAGATTCTCAGGGCAGGCGTATCCGTATATAGCGTCCAATAGATCGGCTCTGTAACGTTTCGGTTATAAACCTCCAGTTTCGCTTCGTTTGAGCTGATTCCCAAATCAATAATCTCTTCCGTAAATACAAGAACATCATTGCCCGGAACATCCTTGGTTGCCGAACACCATACCTTGTTGGAATCCTTGATCCTTCCATCCTTGCTGACCGCTCTTACAAAGTATTCGTACCGCCTGTGCTGGATAATTGGTCCATCAGTATAATCGCTCGACATTGGATCAAGAGGCAAGCTGTTCAGGCAGATTACATTTTTCCCTTCTTCTCTTTTGTAAATGAAGTAACCCAGCAGGTTTTCTCTGAAGAGATGGTCCCATTGCAGGTAGATGAAATTGTCACCCGGCGCAGCGACAAGTTCGGGGGGAACGAGTGGACCTTGTTCCTCCCGCGCCACATAAAAATGACGGAATACCGGAACAGAAACCAGACCTTCCGGATCTCTGCATTGAACGAAGAACGTATATTCCCCTGCGGGAAGATTTTCATAGGTCCTCGTTGTCCCCTGAATCCATGGAGTCCATTCCTTTTCATAATCCAGGAGCTTTGTCTTGAACTCCACTTCGCGGGGATTGATATCTCCCAGAGATTCCCCCGCCGCAGTAAAATGAAATGTGATAATTGTTTCAGAGGTAATTGCATCCTCTTTTGGTCCCAGCAGGATGAAAACAGCGGGGCGGTCTTTAAGGGGCGGATCATCTTTCATCCATTTTGTCGTGGCGTAAACGGGGGTTTCCAGATATTTACCGTGAGTCATCGTTATAACATCCCCATCCGTTACTTTAATCTTCCGCTGAGAGTAAGACGTATATGATGTATTGAATCCAAGAGGTCCCGGATCGAATATGCCCGTATTGGGACCGGTTTCATACGCCGGAATTCCTATCCCCACAGGATCGCTGTCTGATGTATATTGAATCCATACGGTTTCGGATAATTCGGGGTTAAGATTCAAATCCGGATCCTTTAAAACAAAATTCGCCGTTTCATTCCCTATATATAAATCCTTGTCGAATTCCATGCTTATGAAAGATCGAATCCACAGGGCGGAGCTGGTATGAATAGTTCCATCATAGGGATTTTGATAGGTCATCCGGAGGGTATCGCGGTCTCTTACCGCAATCTGATTCCACCCCGGAATGGAATACTTGGGGCTGAAAATCAATCCGTCCGTCCCTTTTGTAAAGGTGAATACTCCGCTTTCTTCCGAAAGCTCCGTCAGAATAACATCTATGCCATCCGGATTGTAGTCACTGGTCACTTTCACTGGAATGGTCTCTATGGCGTTTGGATTGAAATTGGCGTCCTGATTGAATACCGTGAGAACCGCCTTGTCATAATATCCAATATAGACAGGTTTATCCCATATCAACACGCTGTCTATCCCATTCCATATAGCCGTATCGGTCAACTCGCCCGCTTCGGAAGGGCTGGTATAAATAGCGGATACAGTGTCTCCATCGGAAATTCGGATGATTCGTAAATCCTGGTTTGATTCGATCAGGGAAAATTTCAGTTGATCATCTATGGAATCATTCGTGAAAATGCCGGTATTGATAGCGGTTTCCGATATGGTAAGGGATATCCCGACAGGATCCGTATCGCTCATGACTATCACCGAAATGGTATCGATCGCATTGGGATTCAGATTGGAGGAAAGATCGACGACTTTGATAATAGCGCGGTCGTGAATGCTGGCGTACGTTTCTTTGTCGAATTTGATGGATAATTTGTACAAAATCCACATATCGTTGAAATAATCGTTGGTTGTTCCAATTCCTCCCATGCAGTTGATTCTGTTTGTGGTAGAATCATAAATCATTTCGTGAGCGCTTCTTTCGGAAGGGGCTATAATGGTTTCCATGGGAAGCCAGTCCTCGCCGTTGAATATCCACAGATCGTTCAACCGCTTGTATTCCTCGTATCCCCCGAAAAGCGCAATCTGTCTGTTCTCCTGATCCCAAGTCATTTTATGGTTGATTCTTGGCGAGGGCGCATGTTCCGTGGCAACCATGCTCCATATACCGTTTTTATATATCCATGTTTCATTATGGCGTTTATTCAATTCATCCGCTCCACCGAACAATACGATCTGATTATGATAAGCGTCATACGCCATGGCGTGTCCGTAGAGAGGACCTGGACCATCCACAACGGGAATTTCATCCCATATCCCATCCCCTTCGTCCGGATAAAAAGCCCAGAAATCGCTTAATTGCTCATTATTGTTTCCAATCCCGCCATGAATCAATAAGGCGTTTGCCACGGGATCGAAGGCGGCGGCATGGGAATGACGACCCGGAAGAGCCATGGATGTGAGTAAACGCCAATTACCATCATGATATTCCCATGCGTCTGTTAATAGATCCGTTTCCGTAAATCCTGCAACCAGGATTCCGGTATCATTGTTGGGATTATAGGTAAAGGTGGGAAAATATCTCGCAGCGGGTTCTGTAAAGGATTTGATCGGAACCCACTCATTCCCCTGGAATGCCCAGGTATCGTTCAATGCCTCTCCTTCGGAGTTGAAGCCGCCAAAGATAATAGGGCGTTCGGATATTCTGTCATAAATCATCCCGAACGCAGCCCTCTCCGGCGGCAATGCGTCCGGATTGAGTTTGAACCAGATTTCCTGCCCTGAAACGATATTTACCGTTCCTGTAAGTACGAAAAAAAGAAATAAGCTCACAACCGCGGTTTTCTTGAACTTCATATTTTCTCCATCCCTGAAAAAAGAATTTTTTCTTCAAGCGTTCCTTAATTTGTTTATAACCCTTTTTTAGTCTAAACTTGTATTTTCTTAATTTTTTCAGCCTTTAAAGTCAATACAAAATCATGAGTTTGTTCGCGCGTCTCGAGGCTTGGCGTTTTTTCGCAACTTCAAAAACATCAATATTCTCCAGTAGTCTTAAGGCTCTTTTTCAAAGCGCGCCCGGCAAGGATCGAACTTGCAACCTACGGATTCGAAGTCCGGCGCTCTATCCAATTGAGCTACGGGCGCATGAATTCCTTTCCTTTAAATCTCTTCAGCATTGCCAGTATTTATGTTATTCAATCCCTTGTATCACCCGTTCTGTCAACATCAATCCATATCTTTGACGGGGATTTTCTACTTCTGGTTGACTTTTTTCCCGGGTTTTATATCTCGTCCGATACATCCGTCACCAGCTTGTTATATATCCCGTAGCCGATGACGAATGTTATAATACTGATTGCGCTTACGATACCCAGCGTTTTCCATTCAGGAGCCTGATTGACGTATAATACAGATCGGTAAATGCTCATAAAGTGATACATGGGATTCAGTACGAAGATCAACTTCAGTTTCTCGGGTATGACGCTCAGGGGATAAACGATCGGCGTTACCCAGAACCACAGCTGGGCGATAATCATCACAAGCTGCCCCACGTCCCGGAAAAAGACATTCAAAACGCTGAACGCCAATCCCAGCCCCAAACAAAAAACCTGCTGAAATCCCAAGCCCAATAGCAACAGGATCGTTTGTCCCAGGGAAATTTCCACTTGATGCCTTCCCGTTACATGAAGAATCGCCAGGAAAAACACGAATATGGTGAATCCGATCGCAAAGTTGATGCATCCTGACAGCAGCGCGGATACATGCAATATCTCCCTCGGAAACGACACCTTTTTGATCAGGTTGCTGTGTTCCAGAAAGGTCTGCGTGTAGCGCATCAACAGTTCATTGAACATGCTCCAGGGAAGCAGCCCCGAGCATAAATAAATGCTGTATCCGTAACCGCTTGATGAACCGGGCAGCTTCGCCTTCATCACCTGGGAAAAAATCATGACATATATCAGGATCATCACCAGGGGATGCAGGATGTTCCATGCAAAACCCAGGATGGAGCCCGCAAACCGCGCCTTGAAATCCCGGTAAATGAAGTCCTTCACAAGACCCCTGTTCCGGATCGTTCTTTTTATCATCGTTATCACGAAGGGATATTTATCAGCCTTTCCCGAAAATAGTTTCGAATGATATCGAGAAGAAAATTATGATAACACAAATCCCATTGTCAATACAAAGAGAAGGAACCTGGAGAAACCGCTGAAAGTCTTTGACGCGCCTTTTTCTGAATCAGGGAAGATTTCAACGCTGTGGTTCATGTAAATTTTTTTCTTGAAAATCTGTCAAAGCATAACATATAAGTTAATTACTATCTCGAAAGGCATGATTTCAACTATACGCCATGATGAAAATCCTCGAATACGCGCGTAAAGGCCCCATCCTGCGCCACCCCCTTCTCCCTTGCCTTTCCAGTTACCATACCATCAACCTCACAAACGGCTGCCCCAACCGCTGCGTTTACTGTTACGCCCAGAGCTATGGACACCACCCGGGTTGGGATAAAGTCGTCTTTTATTCCAATACCCTGGATCTTTTGAAAACCGAACTCCCCAGGAAAAGACAGACGCCGCGCGTCGTGTATTTCTCCACAGCGTCCGAACCTTTTCTCCCCATCCCCCCCATACTCGATCAGATGTTCGATATCATGCGTCTCCTCCTCGATAACGGAATTTACCTTCTGATCTCCACCAAATGCCTCATCCCGGATCATTTCATAAAACTTTTTGCCCGCTTTCCCGGAAAAGTCCATGTTCAGGTGGGAATGACGACAACGGACGACGCTATCCGGGCGCTTATAGAACCCAACGCCGCCACAGTAGAGGAACGCCTGGGAAATCTGCGGAGACTCGTCATGAATGAAGTCCGGGCGGAATTGCGCATGGACCCCCTTATCCCGGAACTGACTGATTCCATGGATTCCTTTATATCGCTTCTGGAAAAGCTGGCGGAAACCGGCGCAAAAAACGCCGTGACATCTTATCTCTTCATGCGATATGGAATCGACGCCCCGAAAAAACTTAAACTGGGGGAGTGGTCCTTTTATAAAATGGCGAAACGGCTTTACACCTGCCGCGTTACCGATTACTGCGGACATGGCGTTATCTGGATACCTGATACGGAATACCGGCGGCGGAAATACGCCCTTTTAAAGGAAATCGCGCAGGCAAACGACATCACGCTCCATCTCTGCCGCTGCAAAAACAAAGACCTTACCAGCGAATGCTGCCATCCCCAGGATTTCGGAAATCCCGAACAAAGCCAACTGTCGTTGCTCGAATAAATAAAATTCCCTTCCGCAAGAAAAGTTTGAAGTTAAAAGTTTAAAGTGAGGTATTCGAATATAATAATATGAAGTTTTACTTGTGGCGGGATGGTTATGCTGAGGAATCACGCTGAAGGCGTGATGACGAAGTCCCGCCATCGGCGGGATTTGAAGTGAGGTATTCAAATATATTATAAAAAATTCCCCATTCCCCCATTCTACAATCCGCAATCCGCAATCCGCAATCCAAAATCCAAAATCATACCCCCCTCTTCCTGGATTTGTTCATCCTTTCCCATATCACAAGATACAGGATCACGATGATCGCGCATACGATAGAGGCGTAGCCGTTTCTGCGTTCAGCGTAAACGTATAAATCCTGTACGCGCCCGATCAAAAGCGATAAACGCCCCAGAACCGTGTATCCGAATGACGAACCGAACGTGATCATCAGAAATACGGTTCCAATATAACTGATCTGTTTGATCGGCGTTTTCTGCTCCCGCGAAAAGAAGAAATAAACCAGCACGCAGATCACGCCTGAGATCAGAATAAAATTGTTGATCCTCGAAGCGCCTTCCCAGGAAAACCAGGCAAGGTCTTTCCCGTAAATAGGAATCATGGTGCCGTTGATCTGGCGAACCAGGTCGCTTTGCGCAAGCCCGGTAAGTCTCAATGCGGCAAAGGCGCCGATCATGAGCGCCAGAGGCCATCGGGATATCCATTTACCTTTTGGAAAAAGCCGCATCAGGATCATCACGCCCAGAACCAG
>JAFGFK010000488.1 GCA_016931135.1 Candidatus Sumerlaeota bacterium
ATGTCCGCCGCCACAATCTGGTTGTACGCCTCGATGGCTTTGTCCACATCTCCCTTGGCGTAAAAATCGTCGCCCAGCTCGTACAAAAGGTTCTTGACTTCATCCGTGATCTCGAGGCGACAGTAATACTGAAGCGCCAGTTCGTGTTCGTTGTTCTTGTGAAAAGCCTTTCCGATATATAAAAGCGCCTCTCGGGATTTCCTGTCCTGCCGCAGAACCTGCTGATAAGATTCGATGCATTTCTCGAACTCTTCCAGATCGTAATACAAACGCCCCATTTTTGAAAGGAGTTCGATGGATGGATTTTTCAGTTGGGAGGCATATACGGAATAACATTCCGCCAGCTCGTACATCACATTGGGATTATTGGGCGAAAGGGCGAACGAGGTCTCCATATCCTCGATGGCGTCTTCATAATTGCCGAGTATTTTCAGAATGACGCCCCGCTCGATCAGGGCGCGCAGATAATTCGGCTCCTTCTGGATGATGCGGTTGTATCCTTCTATCAGGTCTCCGCAATATTTGCCGTAATTCGTGGAGAGATAGCTGAATTGATTCAGCGCCTCTTCGTAACACTCTTTTTCTATATAAAGGTATCCTATCTTGATGTGAAGTTCGGGTTTCCAGTAGGGGGTTCCCCTCATTTTTTCCAGATGCTCGATAATCTCATCGGTGTCTTTGGTATGGGCTTGCAGAAAGTTGTCGATGATCTGCAAGCCGCGGCTCGTGTCTCCTTTTTTCATGTATAAATCGGACAGATAAAACGCCAGGTCTTTGTCAAAGGGGTCCAGTTCAATCGCATGTTGCATGACTTTGATAGCCTGGGCGCTATCCACGCCCATTTTCTGATAACTATGCGCCAGGCGGGAAATGATGGTGGAATCGTCCGGGATGGAACCGAGAATCTGTTCATAGACGACCGAGGCGTGATCGAAGTTGTTACAGCTTTCATAGCACCGCGCCAGGCCGGTTAAAAGGTGAATATCGTCAGGTCTTGTATGAAGGGCGGAGACGTAAATGCTCAAAGTCGCCATGCTGTAATTATCCTGCGCGGAGTATAGAAGCGCCAGGGCTAAATTGATCTTTTCATTCTGGGGATTTTTGTGATGAAGTTTTTCAAGAAAATAGGTGATGCGTTCCTCGGTGACATGGTTGGAGGACAAACACTTGATCAGAAGATCCAATGCCGCTTCATCCAGGGGATTCCGGCGTAGTTCTTCCTCGCAATGGCGCAAGATCGGTTCTACGTTTCCCTCATCCATCTGAGAACGCATGACCATTTCCCGCGCCTCAGGATGATCGGGCTCCAGTTTTAAAAGCGCCTGATAAATTTCAAGAGCCTCGGGCGTGTAAATCTGATCCTTGAGGTACAACGAGGCGAGTTTGCGGATCAGCCTGGGGGAGGCTTCTCCTCCCCGATAGGCGCATCGCAGAATGTTTCCCAAATCGGGATGTTGAACATTGTTGGCGAGAATATATCGGGCCATGCGCGGGCATATCCTGGGGCAATCTTTCAAAGGTTGCGCATCGGATGACGCGTTGAGATAAATGGGGCACTTGATTTTGATCAGGTTGAAAATTTCGTTATCATAATGGAACGCGCCCCCTTCATCTCCCTGTTTGAGATAAGATTGCGAAAGAAGGGTCAGGAGCTCGAGATTGTCGCGCCTGTGGGGAAGGAGAACAAGATAAACCTTCTCCGCCTGTTTGTCCAATCTTCTTGATTTCAGATAGATATCGAAGAGGCAGGAGGCAATCACGCGGCTTTTCGGATTTAATCTGAAAGCGTCCTCCATGATCTGTATTCTCCCAGATTCTTCGATGCCTTCCAATAGATCGATCCCTGTTTTACTATCCATTTGGGCAAGGCATTCGGCGGCGATTTCTATGCCCCTTTTATCCTCCGGATAAAATCGGATGTATCTTATGGCTTCACGAAGCCCTTCTTTATAATCCGCGCTGAAATGATAGTACTGGCACAGACCCAGCCGGGCAAACTGGTTTCTGGGATGCAGATTCAGGGAATCCTTGAAGGTTTTTATGATCATCGGCCCCTTTTTGCCTGTGTCGTAAAGATATTTGCATAACAGGTTGTGGATTTTCTCGTTTCTCGCGCCCTGTTGCAGCGCCTCCTGATATAACTTCAGGGCTTGATCATCGGTTCTTTCCTGTTCGCTGTACGCGGTTGCCAGGGGAATGACCGAATCCCTGGAAGAGGGATCCTGAGTTCTGATCTCTCTGTATATGCGGATGACGTCACCCCATCTTTTGTTGTTGAAATGATAGCGTCCCAAATGGCGGAGCATGTCCATCCGTTCCAATGAGCCCTTATCCAGTATCGCCATGTATTTTTGATAAATCTCGACAGATTCCGCATTGAGAAGGTTTTGCGCTGAATAGTATCCGGCTAATAGGGACAATATCTGGTTATCGTCAGGATGACTTTCATGAAATGTCTTGTAATAGGGGAGGGATTTTTCATCGATGATATTATGGATTCTGTAGTAATCTATAATCAGATTCAGAGGCTCTTGATCGCGGGGGTCTTCCTGGCGCAGGTTTTGCAGAATGGCAAGCCCCTCTTCTTCCCGTTTCAGGGCGATGTACCCCTGAGCCAAAAGGATTTTTATCCTGCGGTCTCCGGGTTCATAAGCCAGGTAAATCCCGAACGTATCCAAAGCTTCCGGGGACTTTTCTTCCTTCTGAGCGTAATATGCGGTTAACATCTTGAGCGCGGTGACATTGATCTCTTCCTCTGTGGCAAGGCTCATCCGGTAAATGGAAATGGCGTCCTCATCCATTCTTCCCATGTTGGCGTACATTTCACCCAAACCCATGATGGCGTTCTGAAATATGGGGCGATAAAGGTCTGGCGCCATCGTGTCGTCGTCTTCCCTGTTTCTACGGATTTCAATGAATTCAGCGTATTGCTTCACGATGCGTTCGTATATCATCATGAGCGGAAATACTTCCTGGTTTTTTTTATAACATTGAGCCAGGAGAGAAAGAAGGGGGATGTTTCCCGGTTCGATATCGCTCAAAGCGCGATAGTATTGAACCGCTTCCTTTTCCCGGGAGTCTTTTGCGCGGTAAAGTCCGACGATGGTTCTCAATATCCGGGCTTCATTGGGAAATTTTTCATAGGCTTTCTGGAATATCTCCATAACGTCCAGATGAAGGGCTTCATATTCCTGGGCAAGTTGATCCAGGATCGCAAAAGCGCCGGATGGAGCGTTTGAGTCGTTGTCTGTCTCCAGCTTTTTGCCGAAATTCTTTATGGTTCCTTCCAGTATGATTTCCCGTTGATCCGGATCCAGAAGGTTCCTTTGAATCCTGCTTTTCACGCGTTTTATGAATTGATTCCCCAGGCTCATCCGTCTTCTCAATATATTTTTTTATGCGCCAATCATGAATTTCTATTTTTATTATCAACGCTTCATATTTTCATTTCAACCAAGATTGAAGTATATGTCAATATTTTTCCAATGTAATGCCTTTATTTCGATCACGACTTTTTTCTGGCAATGCATAAAAGCGATATCCCGATCGGGAAATTTATATGTTTCAGGAGGGCGCCCTCCAGGTTCAATATATGTACTAAAAGGGAGTTTATGAATCGGGGAAGGATGATGATATGGGTTCGGGGATTGCCGGTTGAGGGAATAAAACGTCGATAAGCCTTCTGAATCATACGAAACAGGAAAATGGGCAGAAACGTGAAAGAGATCACATAACTGAACTTCACCGGTTGAAATTTGTTTCCCGTTATCAGCTTCCAGAAACTTTCTTTGGAATACCTGCGGAAATGGTGAAGGGCTTCATCATGCCCGCTCCATAAATACTGGTGCGCAGGTACCGTTGCCAGGATATACCCCTTCGGTTTCAACGTACGGTATATCTCTTTCATCAGCCCCTCATCGTCCTCTATGTGTTCCATCAAATCCAGCGCCAGGATCAAATCCACCGAAGAATCCTTGATCGGGAGATTGGAAACGTCTCCCAGCAGCAAATCCCTTATATTCCTCCTCCGGCAGTAGGAAATCGCCTTCCGGGAAAAATCCATCCCTATGGCGATGGAACGGGAAGATATACTCTGAAGTATCAAGCCGGTTCCGCACCCGATGTCGAGAACCCTGGCGTTTCCATCCTTCAATAACCCGTAATGCTCGATCATCTTGAAAAGGATTTTCTTCCGCCCCTGAAACCACCAGTAGGCGTTCTCCTGGTTGTACATCTTTTCATATTCTTCGGGATTCATGGCTCCACTCTGCTCCTGATTCAAACCATATCATGCAACGTCATCTGAATCAATGTTTTATGTAAGATAATTTTCCGCCTTGATTTTTCATTGTATATTTTTATTTTTCCGTTTTACATTGAGGCGCGGCTGTGTCGCGCCTGATAATGTCTTAAATCCATTGAAGAATATGACCTGTTGTCAATCTTAAAATGGAAAAAATGTTGCATTTGTTGTAGTTAAAGGCAATAAGACTCTTGGTTCTTGTTTTGAATAATTTCCCCCAAATGGATAAAATATCTTATAAAAGGAGCCTTCTATGAATGTCTTGCCCACAGCCCCCGATGGAACCGGCTCAATTGAACTCCTCGATCAATATTTCAAAGATATGAAACGATGGAATTTCGACGTTCCTTACAGCGCCTTTTACGCCTTTCCCCTGAAAGAAGTAAAAGGACGTTTCAAAAAACCCTATATGGATTTTGTCCGCATGGCGCATGATGGAGGGTATCCCGCTTGCGTTCAGATTCAATCCACTGTCGGTTTCCTCGATGACGTCTCCCTGGATAACGCCCAGTATTATTCCGACAATTCCACCTATGTTTACCAGCATTTCAAGAAATACGGCAGGAAGAATTTCTTCGGCTCCTTTGCCGCCCCGGGATGGCTCGATTATATCAAAAAAATTACCCGAATCCTACGCTCCTACGGCTTCGACTGGGTGGTCTTCGAAGAACCCATGTTTCGCGTGGATATCCCGGGATCAAAAGATAAACTCTATGAACGCTTTCGGCAAACCTTCCCCGATCTGGAATATCCCACACGCCAGGACGAAAGCCTCGCTTACATCTGCCTCCAGGAATTGAAATCCAATACCCTCGTCGATTTCTACAGAAAACTCTGCCTGTTCGCTAAGGACATCGGATTCCGTAAATGCGGTATCATGCCCTGGTTCTTCATTCCTACATTCGAAAATACGCCCATGGAAACCTGGAATACCTGCTGCCCCATCAACAAACTCACCTTTCTCGATGATCTTGACTTCATCGTCGTACGTATGCAACCGGATAATGTCTATGCCCAGGCGACCATCGCCTCCTGCGGCGAGGCGATTCCTCAAATATCCTATCTCGAAAACCTCGCCCAGAATCTCGGTAAACCCATTCTCGCCGTCAATAATCCTACAAATGAACATATCCGCCTCTCCGCTGATACCCCGGATAATCTCCTCCCTTATGATTATTTTGCCAGGTACTCCCTTGCCGCTGCCGCCGCAGTTCCGCACGGCATGACGCGCCACTGGTACCGCAAGGATTACAACCGCGATAACAAACACATGGACCTCATGACTCAAACCAATCGCTTTCTCACGCGCATGGGCTCTCCCCACAGCTCCTTTGCCCTGGTTTTTTCCTATTCCGCCATGAATCGCACCGTGCCCAGGCCCTGGACGGAAACATGGAAGGCGTTCTGGTTCCTGGCGCATAAACTTCTCTACGAGGAAAAATATCCGGCGCTGGTTTTTTACGCCGATACCCTCGAACAAAGCCTCCATCTCCATCCGGAAACGAAAATCCTTATCTTCAACGAGTATTTTTCCATACCACCCAAAGAGGTGGAACTCGTCGGAAAATGGCTCGCAGCCGATCCCTCACGCAGCATCCTCTATATCGGCGCCCGTAACGGCTATCGCTCCCAGCCTGATTCTCTCTATCATCATTTTGAACCCAAGTCTCCCGAAATCCTTCGGCTCTTCGGATGCAATCCCGATAAATCCATACGTACGGTATCCGATGGCGAAATCGTGACGCTTCATGCAGCCGGAAAACGCAGGCAAACAGCGTTTCTGGGTTCCTGTATAGATATCAGATGCCACGCTTATGGGATTCCTCCCATTCTGGATCAATCCAGGGCGCAGGTTCTTTACGCTGCGGGAAAAGAGAAAAAACCCGTTATCTTCAGTTATAATCTTCCCGAGGGAGGAAAATCCCTTTTTATCGGGCTTTCCACAGATGGCTTGAATAACGATCTGCCCCTCCGTCAAATTCTGGATTTTCTGCTTGAACACGCCTCGCCAGCCAAATCCGCATTCCCCATCCTGAAAAATCCTTCTTCAGGCGTCCTGTGGAATAGAACCGCCAACGGTTTTATCCTCGTTTCCAATTGCGACAATACAAAGGGCTCTTATGACATTTCCCCGGATCGCTCATGTAAAATCTGGGATGTGAGAAAAGACGCCTTCCTGAATGAACGGCGTAAAATTGCCATACCTCCCCTTGATTTCCATGTACTGAAAATCCTGGAAAAAGGATGCCGCCTCCTCGATATCGAAGGACAGATTTACCTCTCCGGCATTGTGGAAAACCCCGGAAATATCGCCATCAAAGGCTTCATGAACAAATCCCTGATCCTGAAGCTTCTGGAAAAACCCGCGTCTGTCAGGATTGATCAAAATGATGTCGATTTTACATGCAGGAAATATAAAAGCTATTACAGCGTTACGGTGAAACCTGTTTCAATGGGAGACATGGAAATCTCTCTTGCTTTTAAATGATATGGAATCAGGAGTTACGCCCATGAAATCGCTTCTTGTCAAAAATGCGCGGCTCATAGCCACATTCGATAACCAGATGAACCGCTTCGAAGGCGCGGACATCTTTATCAAAGGTCCCTCCATTACCACGATCGGCAAAAATCTCCAGCAAAAGGCGGACAATGTCATTGACGCCACGGATATGATCGCCATACCAGGTCTCATTAACTCCCATCACCATTTCTATCAAACCCTTACAAGGGCAGTCCCTGCGGTTCAGGACGCCAAACTCTTCGACTGGCTCGCGTATCTTTATGAAATCTGGAGGCATATCACTCCGGAAGCGGTTTACTGGAGCGCCCTGGGCGCACTCTCTGAACTTCTCCTCACCGGCTGCTCTACCACAACGGATCACCTGTATCTGTTTCCGCGGATTCAGAATCCCAATCTCATAGATGAAGAAATCCGCGCGGCGCAGGAGATCGGCGTCAGATTCCATCCCACGCGCGGCAGCATGTCCCTCGGTAAATCTCAGGGCGGGCTCCCACCGGATGATGTGGTTCAAGATGAAGAAACCATCCTCCTGGATTCCGAACGTCTGATCAAAAAATATCACGATCCCTCTCCCTTTTCCATGCTCCGCATCGCCCTGGCGCCCTGTTCCCCCTTTTCCGTCACCCCGCGCCTCATGCGGGAAACCGCAGCTCTTGCCCGCAAACACAAGGTTCTCCTCCATACCCACCTTGCGGAAACCCGGGATGAAGACGATTACTGCCAGAATAAACTTGGATTAAGACCCCTTGATTATATGAAGAAACTCGACTGGATCGGCAACGATGTCTGGTTTGCCCATTGCGTGTATCTCAACAAGGATGAAATCAAATTCATGGCGGAAACAAAAACCGGCGTGGCGCATTGCCCCTCTTCGAACATGCGCCTCGGTTCCGGCGCCGCCCCCATTCCCGAGATGATCGAAGCCGGGGTTCCCGTTAGTTTGGCGGTCGATGGAAGCGCCTCCAATGACGCCTCCGATATGCTCGGTGAAGTTCGCCAGTGCATGCTTCTCCACAGACTCGCTAAAGGCGTCAAATCCATGTCCGCCCTCCAGGCTTTGAAAATCGCCACAAGGGGAGGGGCGGAGGTCTTCCGCAGAAACGACATCGGCTCCCTCGAACCAGGCAAGGCTGCGGATATCGCCCTTTTCGATCTCAACAGGTTAGACCTTGCCGGCGCCTTGCATGATCCCCTTGCCGCCCTCGTTTTCTGCGGCGTCTCCCACAGGGCGCATACGGTCATCGTCAATGGTGAAATCGTTGTGCAGAAGGGACGCCTCCTTCGCGTGGATGAAGAACAGATAGCAAAAGAGATGAACAAGCATTCCCAACGCATGATTCAAACCGCCCTGGAATGCGGTTAAATGAAAAATGAATCCGTCTTCGTTATCACGCATCAGGCGTGATAACTTCGACGCGACAAGAAATATACAATGAAAAATGAAAAATTCAAAATGATTTGTTACCCTTCATATTTTCCCCAAAAGAGAATGACATTCCAACATCCAGCATCCAACATCCAATATCCAGTATCCAGCATCTTCCCATCTCATCCCGAAAAGGAGTTATAAATCATGACAGGATATTATACTGAAAAACAAAAATCCCTCCCTGTAATATGGGATGGCGAAATTCTCGTGGTTGGGGGAGGAACCGCCGGCGCCCCAGCAGCTATCGCAGCCGCTCGTTCCGGAAAGAAAACCCTCCTCGTGGAACAACTCGCCTTCCTCGGAGGAACGGCTTCCGCTGCCCTTGTCACCCCTCTCATGCACACGGGAATTCCTGGAAATCCCTCGCCCGGTTCCCTCAATACGGAGATCAACCGCCGGATGCGGGAGATCGGCTCCGGAGCAACGGATTCCGGCGGGGGGGACGGTTGGTTCGACCCCCTGATACTGCCCCTTGTTCTCGAAGATATGGCGATCGAAGCGGGCGTGAAAATTCTCTATAGTACGCTTTTTTCCGATGTCATTTCCGAAAACGGCGCTGTCAAAGGAATCATCATCGAAAATAAAGGCGGACGCCAGGCAATTCTTGCCAATCGCATCATCGATGCAACAGGCGATGCGGACGTCGCCTTTCGCGCAGGATGCCCCTTTGAATCCGGAAGACCCGATAATCATATCAACCAGCCCACTTCCCTCCGGTTCGAAGTATCCGGCATCGAAACCGGGCGGTTCGAGGATTTTCTCAAATCCCTCGGGCAAAAAACCGAAAGAACCTTCCCCTTTTTCCATACGGCAATGGTCTGGAACAGGAACTGGCGTCTCGAACCAGTCTTTCGCCAGGCGGTTCTTGCCGGCGACCTCCTGGAATCAGATGGTAATTATTTTCAGGCGTTCGGCATCCCGGGAAAACCTTCCTCCCTTGCCTTCAATTGCCCGGAGTTGGAACCGCAAGTGGATGTCACAAGCCCCCCGTATCAGTCCCGTTCCCTTGCTTCCGGTAGAAAATCTATTTTACGCCTCTTTCGCTTCATGAAAAAATATTTCCCCGGGTTTGAGAATTCCTTCCTCTCCCAGATCGCTGTCATGATCGGGATCAGGGAATCCCGACGCATCATCGGAGAGTATGTTCTTACCGGAAAAGACATTCTCACTTTCAGGAAATTCGACGACGCCATCTCCCGAAGCAACTATCCCGTGGATATTCACGGCGCTCAGCTTGATTCCGGCGATATTCAGATTCCGAACTTTCCGGAATCCGAACGTTACTATGAAATACCCTGTCGTTGCCTCTTCCCCCTGAAAGTGGAGAATCTGATCGTTGCGGGAAGGTGCATATCCGCGGATTTCGTGGCGCAGTCATCCACGAGAATCCAGCCCACATGCCGCGGCTTGGGGGAGGCTGCCGGCATTGCCGCCGCAATGTCCCTCGATGAAGGCATTCCTCCACGCAAAGTCGATGGAAAAACGGTCAGGAGCAGGATGAAAATAGCCGGCGCCTTTCTGTAAATTCGGTTGACGTAAACTTTTTATAACTATAAAAAATGAATATAACTTATTTAAAGGAGTTCGGGAGTGAAGAGAATTTTATTTTCAGGAATAATCCTTGTTTTTTTATTTACGGGTATGGCGTCTTATGCCCTCGATGTGGAATCAGTACGAAGGGCAATTGCCGAAAAAAACGCAGGTTGGACCGCGGCGGATAATCGCTTATCGCGCTTGAGCCTCACTGAACAGAAAAGACTCCTCGGCGTGCTCGAAAATCCCGCATCCCCCCTTCCCCGCAAGATCGATTCCAAATCCATGAATATCGACGCTCGAGTTTCCCTGAAGGATTTACCGGCAAATCTGGATTGGAGAAACCACAATAGCGGAAACTGGGTCTCTCCGGTTCGCGATCAGAATCCCTGGGGCTCCTGCGCCGCCTTTGCCTCCATCGCATGCCTCGAATCTCATCTTAAAATTCAATCCGGTAATCCTACGCTCGATGTCGATCTCTCCGAACGATTCATCTTCGCCTATGGCGGCGGAGGCGCGACAAAAGGCTGGTGGACCACCCAGGCAGCGGATTTCCTCATGACAGTCGGCGCTGTTCCTGAATCAGCCTGCCCCTATGCAGCCTGGGACGGCTCTCCTCCGGACGATTCCGCTCAAGTCTATCTCAATTCTCATCCCACTTATCTGATAGAAGACTGGGCAGAGATTTTCTATATATATATACCCAAAGCGGAAAATGAGATTAAAGTTAAAAACGCCCTCATGGAAGCGCCGGTAGTTGTTCTTATGGATGTGTATGAGGATTTCTTGGTTTATTCCGGCGGCGTGTATGAAAGGGTGACAGGAAGTTTACTGGGACCCCATGCCATTCTTCTCATCGGTTGGGATGACGCCCAGGATTGCTGGATATGCAAAAACAGCTGGGGAGAATCCTGGGGCGAGTCCGGTTTCTTCCGCATCAGAAAGTCTAACATGGGAAATTCAAACTTCCCCGATTATGCTTACAGATTCTATCCCCGTGATTCTCCCGGAATGTGTTATTATTCCGGTTCTCAACTCCCCGCTGTTGTCCCTGACGCTGGTTATCTTTCATCCGATAGCGATGTCAGGGGACTCGCCGGCGCGACGGATGTCACATTCCAGGTTTCCCTAATCCATCAACGCATGGAAGATTTGTCCTGCCTTTTGACTTCCCCCCTGGGCGCATCTTCCGTTATGATGTATCAGAAACCCGCATCCTCTACTCATCTCACCGAGTTTTTCCTGAATGACAAATCCGCCTTCACGCTTTCCGATCTGGTCGCCGCAAGAGATTCCATGGGTTTTGTCGGCTTTCGCGGATGCGCCAAACCGGATAATCCCATATCCCCGCTTCTTTACAGTTCTCCCTATGGATACTGGAATCTCAAGGTATCCGACAATGTCTCCGGCGAAAGCGGCGTTCTCGAAAGCTGGGGCGTTTATTTTGCCGCCAACCGCGTCACCGCCTCCCATCCGGAATTGTGGAACAAGTACTAAGCGTAAGTTTCAGCGAAGGCGGGCCCTCGCTTTCCTTGCCGCATGATCCTGTCAAAAAATCGTCTCTTCTTAATATAAAGTCATGAAAATTTATACGCATAAAATATTCAAACAAATAGATTTACATAAACGACAGCGTTAATATCTTTGAAAATTAAGACGATTTTATTTGGTTGTAGTACAAAGATAAATATACATTAATATAGCGCCTGACCCCCAACGCTCGCTCCAAAACCCCGGAGGGATCCACCTTATTTCAACCTGGGTTTGGTCTGGTTGTAGGGGATAATCTTACTGATCACTGATCACTGATCACTGATCACTGTATTTAACTACGAAACACGCGGAACTGCGCGAAATCTAATAAATATCATCTGCGGATAATAAACAAATATAATTAACTGGGATTAAGGGGATGAACGGGATAATCGTATTCCATCCCCTTCATCCGTATCATCCCAGTTAAATAAAATCTCTTTTGAATCTCACAGGTTTTATTTGAAATATCCAGAAAGACTTCCCCCCGACGCCCTGACCCTTCACAAAACTGCGTTTTATATATATCTATCAATATCAAGGGCGCCGTGGAAGATGCCGAGAATCTCAACTATATTTTTATCTTTAATAAGGTAAGTGATTCTATAATGACCGTACAAAAGCACGCGCATATCATAACCTCGAGCTGTTCTATATTTATGTCCAATTTCGGGAAATTGCTTTAGAATCTGCGCTTTTTCATAAATGCCGTTTACTACTTTAGCGGCGGCTTCAGGATTTTCCAGGGCAATCTACTTATAGATATCCTCCAGCCAGGTTGCCGCCTCATCCGTCCATCTTATTTCTGCCATAACCTTATACGACTGCCCATTTCTTCGTTGGAAATCACACGACCATTCTCTGAATCCTTGATTCCACGATCAACCATATGTTCAAACGCCAGTTCTTTCATGATCTCCTCATAAGTAGCGTCATCCGGCTGTTCTTCTATAAGGCTTTTCATCCTGTCTTTCACTGACATGGTATCAATTCTCCCTCTGTAAACGTCAGAATTCGATAAAAATCATAAGAGAGAAATTCATATAAAAACTGTCCTCCAGGAGTCAAGTCGAAAAAATCGGATTGCTTCTCATTAAAAAACTTGAAAAATGACCCGACTTCACTTCCTTCATTTCCAAGTATTTGTGCGAGTTTATTCCAGTATTTTCTTGCTGTAAGATCATTTGGCGCATCAGTCAGCGCCCCGCACACATCAGCAACAAAAAAAATACCACTACTCATTGTGCCATATCCGCCGGATTCTCCTTCTCTCGAATACCACAATCTTGTTATGACCCATTGCATCCATCTCCTCGTAAAAAACTGATAATTTTAATCAAGAACAATAGGAACGAAAGAAAATGTTTTTAAACCACAAAGATCACAAAAATTTACCCTCCATAGTCAAGTCTGATGAATAACGAAGGAGGGACACGAAGATATGTTATAATTGAACTTCCGAAACTTATTATCCAG
>JAFGFK010000489.1 GCA_016931135.1 Candidatus Sumerlaeota bacterium
ATATGCCTTTTTTTCCAGTGAAGCGGGATTTCAAGGGAGCTTTCATGAAGTGTAACCTTGAATCCGTTCTTATAATTGGGCTGTCCCATTGCCTTTAAACGCAGCGCGATGCGTTCGGCGTAGCAATGCGCGCACCCGGGGCTGATCTTCGTGCAACCCGTAACCGGATTCCATGTGGATTCCGTCCATTCAATTTCACTGTATAAAGACATTCGCTGTTCCTTATTTCCGATACTTCCTTCGCAAGTTCATTCCTGTATATCGATCAATATCTGTATCTGAAAGAATCTCAGTTCATTACCGAAGCAAGTCTTTGAATTCCCTTGAGAAAAACCTGGAAACTCCTGGATTTGTTTTTCTGAACATCTATATAAGGCGTTATTTTTTCCGCCCATTCACACTTAATCTGTCCAATGGAAGGTCCTCCAAGCCGATTAAGCGCTGAAGATCCTCCCGGGTGGACTGCATCTGCAAGTTTTTCCCAAGTACCGCATATACTGTCTTGTTTATAACTGGAAATCTGCCTGGAATCAACCTTGGGATAGGCGGATTTGACAGCTTGAGGATCTCCCAGAAACCAGGATTCCAACTCTTCAATGGCAATGCGAAATAATACATTCAGCGAAGGAATGCATTGATTTTGAATATTCAAAAGTTCTCTTTTGAATACCTTGCAATCTCGATCATCCAGATCAACTACAACGATTATGGTAGTATTCGGATCTTTCTTGTAAGTATTTCCATATCCTTTCATTAATCTGGGAAGATTATTCAAAAGCATTCGTTTTGAGGGATCGGCGCGATTCTTACGAAGGTCATCCGGGATTCTTCCTATTCCCTTATAACCGAATATCCTCCAGGAATGATTTTTTCCATTTGTACCTAAAATCTTTTTCAACAGGATGTCCAAAGCGATTTTTCCGGAAGCGTCTTCCACCAATATCTCGAAATGCATGATTTTCACCTCGGATCCAGATAATCGCTATACCATAAACTCCCCAGAGGGAGTCCTTCTTTTACAAGTTCGACAATCAGTGGATCATCCGCTGCGCGCCGGATTGTTACGAAACCATCCTTTCCCTTTTCCAGAATCCATGTTTCTTCCGGCTTAAGCGCGTCAACAAAATACGGCTGATGGGTAGTTATGAAAATCTGAGGGGCGTTTTTTTCCCCTGTTGCGCGTTGTCTGAATTCAAGGGCAAGACTTTCAAGCAGTTTGTGATACAATCCATTTTCCGGCTCCTCGATGCATATAAAAGGAGGTGGATCGGGATCCTCAAGCAACAGCATATATGAGAACACCTTCAACGTTCCATCGGACATTTGCTGCGCATAAAAGGGATCTGTGAATCCCTTATCGTTGAATTGAAGAAAAAGCCGGTTATCTTCGGGAGACCTGTATGCGCCGATTTTGTCTATTCCCGGAATCTTTTTTGCTATCCGGTTCAGAATGGTTTGAAATCGCTGTTTATGTTCCCGTTCCATATATTGAACAACATTGCCAAGATTATCTCCATGTATATTGAGATGTTTTTGGGGTCCGGCAAGGGGAATGGAACGAGCCGCATCCGGTGTGAAATAGCTCAGATACCAGTTTCGGATGAAATCGCGAAACCGCTGAATTCTCGGATGTTCCTTCAAGCCTCCCAGAGTGGCAATCCCTAACTGTCGGATATCCGTAAGTTCCACATGAACCTTATCCGCTTCTTCACCTGCAACGTCTACGCTTGATTCCCCTTTCCAAACATCTCCTTTACCATTTTCGAGCCACAGGAAGGAAAAGGGACGCCCTACTTTTTGTCCTTTTCTCCTCTGTAGAAGCCTCTCTGTTTTTACGTAGGGACGCCCTTTTTTATCCAGATCCACCGAAAGTTCGTAGGTGATGGGACGATCTTTTAAGGTTTCTCTGTAGTATATTGTGAAAGATATTGAACCTTGGGTTCCTGAGGAGCGAAGTTTATCAAATCCCCCTCGGTTTTTCTGAAAACAGGCTTCTTCCACTCCCAGATTAAGAGAATCCGCAAGGAATCCAAAGGCGTCAAATAATGTGCTTTTTCCCGTTCCATTTTTCCCAATTACTGCTACAAGTGGAGTTAATTTTTCTGCGCCTCCACCTTCTGTAGCAGTTCCCAATTTTCCTATTGTCGCATCTTTCAGAATCCGGTAATTCTGAACGCGAAAGCCTTCGATCATGGCCATTGTAACAGCCTCTTTTCTTCGAATGTTTAATAAAATGTTAAATCTATGGAAAATAGCTCGGAATCAGCTCGGAAGTCAATAGCTTCCTGGCTGATTTCCGTGTTGAAATTCATCCATGATTAACGTTATTTTTTTATACATGTCTTTCTTATACTATTCGCCGCATCCCAGGGGTCTGAAATCTCGATGAATTCCCATCTTCCAAATCCGCCGTGATTGTTTACAGCGGGAATCCACAAAGTTCGCGCGGTGTCAACCTTCGCCTTTTTGTCTTTCCGCGCCTCGCCGCTTACCTCTAAAACCAGGTTCAAAAGATCATCCTTTCCCTTGCCATCATCGATGCAGGCGATAAAGTCCGGGTAATAGGATTTTTCCTCATTGTTTATCGTGTAAGGTATGGCAAAACCGAGGTTGTGGTTTTTGACATAACGAACCACTTCCTCCATATCTTCGAGCGTTTGCGCCATCTTCTGTTCCCATGATTCCGTATCAGCGACTACATGGGAAATATGGCATTTATCCGGTTGCGTTGCATAAACCGGGCGCGTGGTGTCGAAATCAACATAGCGCGTTGAACCAACAGTATCATAGGAACGCAAAATCGGCTTGATCGCAGGCGTTCCCTCGCTGGATGAGACAATCGACCTGTAAATACGGTCAACAGCGTCATGGGCGAATTCGATAAGGAGCAGGAGCTGGGGGAATGCGTTGTCCTTGCAGATAACGCATTCCTTCAGCCATCTCCGGGTTATTTCCAGAATCTGCGGAAACAGCCAGACCTTCACGTCCTTATCAAAATGATGTTCTTTTGTATGTTCTGTCCGTTTTTCGCCATCCCAGCGGAAATATTTTTCAAGAAGGAGCTTCGAGAGGAGAAACGCCACTTCCTGCATTCGATGCTTTTTAAGATCGTCCAGGGTGTGTATGCTGGATTCACCGACTATGGGCGCATTCTCTGTTTTCGTGGGGAGGTCTGCGGTTGAAAGGGCAAGCTGGCAATCCTTTGTGAATTTTGCCGAGATTTTCTCCCCCGGGATATCGTACCTGTAACCAGCCAATCGGGGGAATGCGATCTCGCAGGCGATTCTTTCCTCGAGCGCCCGCACGCGGGTTGGAATAGGACCCGGTTTGGGCTCTTTTTTTGCCCCGGAACAGGGTATGAAGGAAAAGGGAACCCCGTAAACCTCTGCATATTCAGGAGGAAAGCCCGTGAATTCCACGACTTGCCCGCAGACGTCAATGGTTCTATCCTCAACCGCATAACTGGTTCTGCGGAGTCCTCGCCCCACCACCTGTTCGCACAAGAGCTGGGTGCCGAATGCGCGAACCCCCAGAATATGCGTTACTGTATTGGCGTCCCATCCTTCTGTAAGCATGGAAACGCTGACCACGCATTTAACCTGTTCTCCCAGTTTGCCTTTCTTTCCCACGGTGTTCATAACCTCGCGCAAGAGGTCTTCATCCGTCAATTTTTCCGCGCTTCTTCCCGGGAATCTTTTGGAATATTCCATTTTGAATTCTTCGATCTCGCTGGCTGCGATCTTCTTGAATTCAGCGCTCATGGCTTCCCCTGATTCCAATTGTTCGCTATCCACAAGGATGGTATTGGGGCGTTCCAGCCAGTTTCCATTGCCATCATCGTTTCTGAAAATATCGAGTTTTCCCGCCTGAACCATTGTGCTTCCGTTTATTTCCTTTTCCCACCCTGCAATGTAATTGAATGCCATGCGGGAAACATTCGTATTGTTGCATACAACGATGAAGACAGGAGGGGTGAGGCCCTTTTCAATCGCTTCATTGTTATTTTCCCAGAGTTTATAAGTTTTTACATAATTGGCATACAGGCTTTGCAGCGCGCCTTCGAGTTCTTTTGGGAGATCGGGCTCGTCGCTTAATTTATTGGTTTTTCGCCCCGTTTTGGGCAGTTTCTCCCTGATGCGCAGCCACAGGTCGCGGTATGTGGGTTGTTCTCCTGTCATGGCATTATCGGAAACGGGCACGCGCGGGATTTTGACGATTCCGGATTCAATGGCATCGATCAGGGAAAAATCCGATACCACCCAGGGGAAAAGAGTTCCTTCAGGATAACCGGAACCCCGAAGAAAAAACGGAGTGGCGGAAAGATCATAGATTGTATTTACGCCTGTTTTCTCTTTAACAGCCTGAATCCCGTTCAGCCAGATGCGGGCTTCTTCTTCCCGTTTTTCCGCCTCTTTACGTTCATCCCCTTTTAGTTTTATATCTTCTCCATCGGGTTTTCTGCAATAGCAGTGATGCGCCTCATCGTTTATTATGATGATATTGCGTTTGCTACCCAGTTCGCGGCATACGCGGCGAACCATTTGATCCGGCGTTTCCGTAAAAGGGGAGGAATTGCCCTCGGAAAGAAGGGCTTTCGTAAGGCTTCCTGCGTTTATGCGTTCGCGCTGTTTGAATGCGTGAAAGTTCGTGATGACGATCTTGATCTTCTGCAATTCCTGCAGGAGTTCATTGGGCAGAATATCGCGCTGTCGGTAATAATTATCCGGATCATGGGGAAGGAGCACGCGCAGGCGGTCCCGGATTGTTATTCCCGGGGTGACGACAAGAAACGTATCGGAAAATCTGCGATCCTTCTGGTATTGCATCTTGTTCAGCGCCTGCCAGGCAATGATCATTCCCATGACCACCGTTTTTCCGGCGCCGGTAGCCATCTTGCATGCGATTCTCAAGAGACCCGGATTGGCGTCGTTATTCGCGTTTCGTATATTTTCCAGAATCCACGAGTCACCGAACCGGTTTGCGCATTCATTGATGTAGATCATTGTTTCCAGAGCTTCTATCTGGCAGAAAAAGAGTTTCTTCTCGCGTTCAGGATTGTTCCAGTAATCCAGCAATTTTCTGGTCACGCTTGTTATTCCCTGGTATCCGCCTTTTCTCCACAGATCGACCCTTTTTCGAATATCGTTTACATGTTTATTCTCGGCAATTCTGTCTCCCACCCAGTCTTCCTGGGTCGCATTGCCCCTGGCGCGCGCAATGGGTACAAAATACGAGCTGCTTCTGCGATATTTTTCAATTTGATTTGTGATGCCCTCATTATCGAATTTGAAATGGCGGGAAGGCGTTTCAAAGGGCGAATTCAGGATGGGATTTTCAATCAACCGTTCAACTGGCATGAAATTTCCCCTTTTTTAATATTCCAATAACATCAAAAAAATTAGTATTAAAATTAAGGATGCGTCAATCTTTTTTTAATAACGCAATCTCTGAGTTTTCTGTTCTCTGTGGTTAACAAAGGGGGAAATATGTATAAAGGATTTGAAGAATTCTACCCGTTTTCGATGCCGAGGTCTTTCAGCTTGCGCTGGAGGGTTCTGCGGCTGATGCCTAAAATTTCCGATGCCCGGGTTCGGTTCCCTTCCACGCTCATCAAGGTCTCCTGGATGTATTTCATCTCAACGGCGTCGAGCGTCTGACCCATTGGGGCGTTGAACATGTATCCCGCTTCCGTTTTTTCAATGGGACGGATATGATCCGGCAGGATGTCTTCATCGATCTCGGCTCCCAAGGCGAATACGACAATGCTCTCGATGCAATTCCGGAGCTCGCGGATGTTCCCGGGCCAGTGATAGGCGGTCAGATGCGCCAGCGCCCTTTTCGTGATGCTCTTTATCTCTTTTTTATTCTCGCGGGCGAATTCATCCACAAAAGCCTTCACAAGAAGAGGAATATCCGCGCGGCGGTTTCGCAAGGGGGGGATGGTGAATGAAATCACGTTCAGGCGATAGAAAAGGTCCTCCCTGAATCGCCCCTCCTCCACCTCTTCCGCAAGGTTTTTGTTGGTTGCGCAGATCACGCGGATATCAGTCTGGAGGGATTTGACTCCCCCCACCCGCATGAATTCCTTTGTTTCAAGGATACGCAGCAGCTTCACCTGCACGGCTGTGGGAATCTCGGATATTTCGTCCAGAAACGCCGTGCCCCCGTTTGCGAGCCCGAACAGCCCGTCCTTTTGCGCAATGGCGCCGGTGAACGCCCCTTTTTCATGCCCGAACAGCTCGCTTTCCATCAGCGTCTCGGGCAATGCCGCGCAATGAATGGGGATAAAGGGATATTTGGCGCGGGGGCTGTTGTAGTGGATCGCTCGCGCGAGGAGGTCCTTGCCTGTTCCGCTTTCCCCCTGGATCAGGATCGTGGTTTTGCTCTTCGCGATCAGGCGCGCCTTCTCGAAGATGCGCTGCATCTCCGCGGTTTCACCGATCATCCCCTCAAAACCGTATTTCCTGTTGATCTGCGAGTGAAGGTATATGTTTTCTCTACGAAGGTCCTGGTGCTCGAACGCCTTTTCAACCACGATCCGCAGCTCTTTGATGTTCACGGGTTTGGTGATGTAATCAAAAGCCCCTTCTTTCAGCGCCTCGACGGCGGATTCGATGGTTCCGAACGCCGTGACCATGACGACGGCAACGGGCGGCGTCATGCCCGCGCAATGGCGGAGCACCTCCATGCCGTCCACTTCAGGCATTTTCAGATCGCAGATCACGACATCGATGTCGTTTTCCTTGAGGGCGCCGATGGCAAGCCTTCCCCCGAGAGCGGTCATGATCTCGTACTCGGAGCGGGAAAATCCCAACGCAAGGCTTCTGAGATTTTCCTCCTGATCGTCAACGATTAAGAGTTTTCTGCTCATGGGAAAAATATCCGCTTGACGTCTTTCAGGAAAGATTGAGAGGCTTGATCGATTTTTTCCGCTCTTTCCGGATCACCTTCAACAGGGGATTTGAAAATCAGTACGAGAAACATCTTGTGATGAAGGATATGGCACAGGATGTTTTCATCCTGCGGTGAATGAAAATTGACGGTAATCCGGTCGGATTTATTGTTCATCATCTGGTTCAGGGCGGTAAAGGCGGCGGACGCCATGACGCCGAAGTCTTCCGGATCCAGATCGGGGAAGTTCCCTTTTGCCAGGATCAAGAATCCGTTTCGATCCAGAAGGAGCGCTGCGGTTGATCCGACTTCCAGCAAAAGCGCCTCCAGTTTGTTTTCAAGATTTTGAAAATCTTCCTCTTCCAGGATGATTTCTTCACTGCTCATGAAAATTACCCGTTTCCCCCAAGATTCTTTTCTTTTCTCATGTCAATTGCCTTACAATTCCTCATGTTACCGGTTCAATCAAGAGGGCTTGAAGCCCAATTTGGGATTTTGATACAATTTCTTCATGACGTCCTTGCAGATTCTCCTGAAGGTTTCCTGTACTCCTTTGTCTTCAATCGCTATGGATTCGAAATAGGGAGCGTTTCTATCATTGAGCACCCTCTGGAATTCCCCCACAGGCGTTGTCTCGGGCAAGTCCCTTTTGTTATATTGGAAAACGATAGGTATATCTTCATAGACATAACCGTATTCCATCAACATGCCCTTTATATCGAGAAGGCTTTCCAGGTTGTCGGAAAAACGGTATTTGGCGGAGTCCGCGATGAAAACCAGTCCATCCACCCCATTTAACACCATTTTGCGGGTGGATTTATAATAAGGTTGCCCCGGCACCCCGTAAATGAGGAATTTGATCTTGAATCCCTGGATTTCTTCCATGTTCAGGGCGAAATAATCGAAAAAAAGCGTCCTGTCGCCATCCGTGTTCACCGATTGGAGAGGCGTTCGCTGATCCGGAGACACCTCGTGATGGATTGCCTGGATATTGGTTGTCTTTCCCCCGAGGCTTGGACCCACATACACAACCTTGCAATTGATTTCTTTTGTCTTGAAATTAATAATTGGCATCTTTATAAGCTCTTCCCAATGAATATGAAAATGAGTTATATCCGTAACCGGTCAAGTTCGTCAATAATAAATATAACACGATATTAACGTAAAAAAAGAGCTTGATTTGGCGGATACGGGATGGGTTATATATTATTGAAAGAGATAAAGAGAAGAAATATGGCGGATTCAATTCAAATTAAAGAGGGAAAACGCGCTCCTGATTTCGTTGTGACGGCAAGCAATGGAAACGAGGTCTCTTTGAGTAATTTCCTGGATGCGCCTCTTGCGCTTTTCTTTTACCCGAAAAATACGGCGCAGGAGTGCGTCAAGGCGTTATGCGATTTTCGCGATCATTTCGCTGAATTCAAAAACCTGGGCGTCAGGCTCGTCGGGGCCAGCGTGGAAACCCTTGATTCCCACAATAAATTCATCTCCAAATATAACATCCCCTTTCTGCTTCTTTGCGATAAGGATATGAAGATCAGCAAGCTGTATGGCGTTTTCCAACCCCGAAAGGTAGCCGGCAGCAAGGTCTGGGCTGTGGTCCGCACCACGTTTGTCATAGATGAAAAGGGCGTCATTGTCAAAATCTATGACAATGTCCGAAATCCCGATCATGTGGAGGAAGTCCTGACATTCCTCCGGGAAAGATATCTTCCGGTTTAATCATCCCTTCATTCTTGAAAATGATATCAATGAGCCATTGACAATCATTTTTATTCATTGAATGATTCATTACGTTCTTTTTCGGGAAATTTATGAATAGGCGTTTTATTTGAGCCGTGTCATCGATTACGCGCAGAGAAAAACTGTTCCGGATATGTGACGCCATCACGCTGTGGGGTATTTTTTTACTTTTTTTCGCCCTGCCCTTCGAAACGGAAAGACGCTCCGTTTATTATGTATTTCAAGTCTTCCCCCTTGTACCCTGGTTCGGAAAAATCATGTTTCAGAGTTCAAGACGCCAATGGATACGCACCCTGAAACATTACATTGTTCTCATCGCGATATCCGGCGTTCTTCTCCTCCTTTTCGGAAGAAAGCCGCCCCTGGTCGTATTTCAAATCTTCTCCTGGGAGCTCGGGATCCTTTCCTTTTTTGTCCTTTTTATCATCAACAGGGAATACCCGTTTCGCCCGGAGGTTTCCCAATGGACATTGAAAAAAGCGTTCGATATTGCCATTGGAGCTTATGTCAGCGTTACGCTGTTGTCCTCTTTCCTTTCTTTCTTTCCTGAAGAAAGCTTCCCCCAGCTTCGCAAGGGAATCATCGTTTATCTCCTGATTTATCTCTGCATTTC
>JAFGFK010000490.1 GCA_016931135.1 Candidatus Sumerlaeota bacterium
CAATCAGGATTTGGGTTTTAAAATAAATTTAAGGAATTAGAAGAAACGCGCCTTTTTTTTGCCTTTAATTATGCAATAGGTCTATTACAAACACAATTGTATTCATCTATAATATGCGCACATAACGCCGACGTTCTCGCGCGGCTGTAAGCCGTTGAGAGCAACGGCTTTGTTAGACTCTTCTTTGCGATCTACCATTGTTTTCTTCATAGGGTGTATCGGTTGTCTGTTTTGCCTTTGGAGTAAGCGTCCCCAAGACGTATCCAATGATGCTGCCAAAAATGGCGGAAATCGTACTCTCTTGTAAAATACCCAATACAGCAAGGAATGTTGTGCCCACAGCGATCATACCAACAGTTGCCAACGGAAGCAATGGTCCGTGCACTATTGATTCAAGTGAAGGAATCGTCTCACTCTTGCGAAAAATGGCATAGGCAATTATCGCCATGATCGTTGCAAAGACGTAACACATTCCGACAAGAAGAAGGATTGTTTGTTCGGTAACAGCCATCTTGCCCATAGTTTCTTCCTTTCATTATAGGCTAACGATCTATAGTTTTTATGTCGCTATGTTCCGCTTGGGCGGAATTGGACTAAACCGCTTTCGTCTAAAAATTTACCAATCAATCATTTCAAAAAAGACAATAGGTAACTGTGTAGTGATGTGTCAAGACCTGATTTGGCGATTGTTTTGGGTGGGTCGTATGTATGAAAAATATGATAGAATTCAGATTGGCGGGGATATCCAGTGCCGCCGCAGAACGAATTGTAATACCGCTTTCGAACCTTAAGTTAGCGCCATTCTGGTATGGGATGAATACCTGTTTGACAATTATTCTCAGTTCCGTGTTATGCGGATTAAAAAATATTGCATCGTGTTTTATTTTTGGGATTACTCCAATTCCGCGGATAACTCACTGGCGGCGCGAAGCGACGTACGATATGCCGGTTTTTGGAGATTCTCATATCTTCTTCTTGAAATCTGCCATAATTCCCAGTTCCTGAAGCCGTTGTAAGGCAAGTCTTTCGAGGCGTCGTGCTTGGGTCAAAAGAGTACGCCGGAGACCATCAGAAACGTCTCGTTCACTGATGACGCGGGCTAGGTTGGCGATAGTAGTTGCCCGTCGAGCAATACGGACATCGGGATGTTTCCGTTGCCGATAAATTGAATCCGGAATTATCCTCTTCTTGTGTGAAATTGGCAGTATGATTTTACTGCGTGGCGCCATTTCCTTTTCATTCAGAACCGCGCCGAGGGCAGATTCGCGCAATACCTTTTGGAAAACTGTATATTCCGCCCTGTCAAGAAAAGACTTCTTCTCCTTCTTGCCAAGACCGCTAACCTCAGCGTCAAGAGGCCAGACTTCAATATGCGCGACCTCGAATGGGTCGAGGACATTCATTGCCACTGCATCGGTTCTCTGGTTCGTTAGATGGCGACTGATTCGGCTGCTCAATTTTTCCTCCGTCTGTCCAACATAGATAGGTTCCCCGTCGTAGTCGTAAAATGCATACACGCCGTGTTTGTAGCTTCCGATTCGTGTCCCAGCTTCGTCCTTTGTGGAGAAAAACTTACGGATTTCCACTCGGATGGCTGCAACATCTTCAGGAACTCCTTGTACTTCAGATTGCTTTGGCGTACTTCGTTTCTGAGTGGTCTTTGGCATATATTTCCTTCCATGCCGGCATCAAGTAGTTCTCGGCGATCCAGCGAATGACCGGCACGCAAACCGCGTCACCGAACCCGAATAGAGCCTTATTGAGCGAAACCGTGATCTTGAAATCGTCGGCGCCCATCAACCGAGCGCACTCACGCGGCGTCAGGAGGCGGACGGAATACCGTCCCTTGCCTGCGGCAAAGAGGATCTGGCGCCCGCTTCCGCCTCGCGGAGTCCGCAAACAACCGGCAATCATATCTGTTCTCAATTCCGCCATCGATCGGCCGTGCCGGACGCGACGGAAGACTGTCCCATAGGTTGTCTTCTTCCCGTGAATCATCTTGTCTGCAATGGCTCGATGTCTCTCACTCATCTGATTTAGCAAGTATTCCGAACGTTCTTTGCTCCACCAATAGGCGGAGTTATCTGGCAAGTTTTCCAATATGTCGGCCAATCCAATCTGCCTCTTTGGAATGCCGGGCAGACTTTGGAGGTCCCACTTGATGTCCGGGTGGGATAGAATGAAGTCGGCAAGCGCGCGCGGGCGACATTGCGATTCATAGAAACTTGGAGTCTCCTCGACGCGTATTGGCTTTCGCTTATCTTGCTTTCCAATAAGAAACATCCGGAGTCTGCTCTGTGGCACAAAAAGCGCCGCGTCAATCATGAACGCATCCACAGCATATCCAAGATCGTTTAGCGCAATACAAGCATCCCGGAAATCACTTCCTTCTTGTGAGGTGAGAAACCCAGAAACGTTCTCCAGCATGACCAGCGGGGGGCGTCGACTTCCCATCCCCTTTATGGCGTTCACAAACCCCCAAAAAGCGCCCGACTGCTGCCCCGCCAATCCACGGCGCGCGCCAGCAAGGGAAAGATCGTTGCATGGGAACGACGCCGTCGCCAGTGTGACGGTTGGAATATCGTCAGGCGAAATGGCATGAACATCTCCAAGATGGAATCGGTCATCGTCGTCCTCGAAGTGTCCTTGGTACATCTTCATCTTGTCTTCGTCTATGTCATTAGCCCATACGACTTCCCAACCGGCTTGCTCAAGTCCCATACGCATGAGACCGATTCCGGCGAAGAACTCGGCAACAGTCTTTTCTCTGTTCATGTCAATGCCTTCCACAACCTTCTGAGGGTTGATGGTTTCTGAACACAATCCTCCCAAATCCTGACGACCTTCCAACCCTTTTCTCGCAACATACAGGTTACCTGTCGGTCTCTTGCCACGTTATGGGCGATTTTATTTTCCCAATATTCCCGGTTTTGCTTGGGCATGCGACATTTCTTTGGATGCCCATGCCAGAAGCACCCGTCCACAAAAACGGCTACACGCGACCTTGGAAACACAAAATCCGGTTTACCTTCGAGGGGATACCGCCGCCGCCAACCGCTGATATGGTTCTCGCGTAGTACCGCGATCAAGCGGACCTCCGTCGAGCGATTGCCGTTCGACTTTACCTGCGCCATGATCCAAGATCGTTTCTGACGGTTAAATGTATCCATCTCATCTTCTGCTCCAACAATGTATATATATTTTCAGCATAAAACCCCATATAAAAAAGTTCTTAAGTCATAATATATATCAACCGATTTATACCCTGAAATTTCTTGGGATGTCTTGTTGTAGTTTCCACGATACGGCGCTCCGAATTATAAAGTTTTTCAGACTGAAAACAAATTCATATCCTTTTTGCGATAAAGAACATTTCCGCGTCAAGCAGGAAAATTTAAACAAGCCTTTTTGGGGAACGGAATAAATGTTTATCAGGACAAGGTCTGAATCCATTAACTGACCTTATTAACGCAATCACCCGCTATCCGCAGGACGTAATTTTCGAGAATTCTGTATGTCCCAAATGATTGTGTCTTAACTGAAGTCCTGATCGTTTGGCCATCGAATTCCATGGTGATCGGGCTTGACAAGCTTGAAATATTCTTGATCAGTTAATTCTTTGAAGGCGCTCCCTTTCAAATATGTCTTCACATCAAAGACTCCGGAAATCCCGCTGCTGGTGAGATTTCGATCTTGAAGTCATTCAAGGGTATTGCTTTAACAATCGTGTCCATTTTGAATTCTCCTAAATAAATGCCTCGAGGATAGGTGGATCCACCTCCAGGGCATCCAAGCCGAAGGTCTCAACATGGAACTGTAGAGCTGACTTCAGGTCAGCTACAGCAGCTTCATAGGTATCCCCCTGTCCAACGACCACACCCTTGACGCCCAGAGGATATGCCACATACGTGTCAGGGTGTTTCTCTACCACGATTTTCAGCGATTTCATTTCCCTCTTAAACCTCCTCAGCCATCTGCCTGGATGATACCACTCGCAGGGCGGGAATCCAAGTCTCGTTCCTGGTTGAACGATTAAAAGTTTTATGTTCCGCCTTTGGCGGAATTTATCAATCAATTAACTCGAATAATAGTAAACCGCGTTGAGATGCGTCAAGCAACAAAATTTTAGCGCCTGGTTTAAGGGCGAATGTATTTATTCTATTATCTTGAATTTCCTTTGAAGGCTTGAATCAAGAGGGAGAATGCAAATTATTTGACGGGATTAACAGGATTGACGGGATAAAGGAGCGCCGGAGATATGCTGCTGATCCGTGCAATCCTGTCCAAAATTATGATAGATTACAGACATGATCCCGCCATCGGGATTTCAAAGAAAATCGGGGAAATCACCAAGCCTGACCCCCATATACCCAATCCCTGGAGATCAAGGACGCCCTGGCGATTCTTGATGGAGTTTCCAATGTATCCCTGGTATCTCCCGTGGTGCAAGGCAAGAAACAATTCAAGTATTTCAATAACAACACGCCATCCACGGTCATAGGGAGCGCTGTTACATACTTCAAGATCCGCAACTACGAAATCGAACAGGGTAGAACATTTACCGAAGATGAAGTATCCCGCGCCGCCCGTGTTACGGCGCTGGGACCGACAACGGTTCAGAATCTTTTCGGCGGGGAAAATCCCCTGGGGCAGATGATAAAGATCGAAGGCAATAATTTCATGGTGATCGGGATTACCAAGTCAAAGGGCGACCAGGGATTTTTCAATCCGGACGATCAAGCCATCATACCCTATACAACCGCGATGAAGCAGGTGCTGGGTTTGGATTATCTTAATGAAATCGATTTAACCATCAGCGAAAATGCAGATATCAAGTCGGTACAAACCGATATAGAAACCCTGCTTCGCAAGCGCCACAGGATTCGCGCCGGTAAGGATGATGACTTCCACGTACGCAACATGGCGGAAATGGCTGAGACAGCAACAGCGATGACGCAGACATTTACAATTCTTCTCGGATCCGTTGCAGCGATTTCCCTCCTAGTGGGGGGTATTGGAATCATGAATATCATGCTTGTCACAGTTACGGAACGCACCCGCGAGATAGGAATTCGCAAAGCCATTGGGGCAAGGGATCGCGATGTCTTGTTCCAGTTTCTGGTCGAATCCATTATCATGAGCGGAATCGGGGGCATGATAGGTTTGGCTGCGGGAATGGGGTTTTCTCTCATCATGAATAAAATGAGCGATTTTCACACCGTTGTTGAACCATATTCCATCATTCTTTCATTTTTTTTCTCAGTGGGAGTGGGAATATTCTTCGGTTTTTATCCTGCAAAGCGCGCAGCCCAGATGGATCCGATAGACGCGCTTCAATATGAATAACTGTAAGCAATGAAAGGCTTGAATGGAAAAAACAGATATTGATTTTTTTGCAAGGGGCGAGAGGCTCTCTTCATGGATTGATTTCCTTAATCAATCGTACCATTTCCTTCCATAACTATCGAATGTTTGAAGAGCCTCTTGGCGATACTCGCTGTATTTATAATAATATTTCCACTGGTCGCTGCGTAAACTGATACTTTCAAGCGCATTGATTTCCGCTAATTGAAAGAAAGTCCACCCCAGTTTTTTATTTTTTGACGCCTTTTCCTCCAACTTGCGCTGGATCTTTGCCAGCAATGCCCTGACTCCCTCACGGACATTCTCATCGGGACAATCGAGCAAATCAAGGAGAACAAGGCAGCCATCAGGTCCGATTGGGTGAACGGCGATCTGCACCGCAGGCGCGGGATTGCCGGAAAGTATCTGTTTGACATTATAGCGCGTTACAAAATAGTCCACAGGGATGAGAAGATAGAGAAGAATTGTCAGGGCAAGCGCCCAGAGATGCCGCCTCACGAGCCAGATGAAATTTTTCTGCCATGCGACCTTCAGTACCACGAGGATGAACCCTGCAACGACAACCGCGATCCCGAAAACAGCGACCACCCGCATCCGGGAAAGCCCGTTGTAGTGAACATAAATCTGTGTGCGGTGAAAGGCGCAAATGGCAAGTATGAGATTTTCGAGGGACCATATCCAGGCGAGTTTTTTCAAAAAGGGAAGCCGGGAATCGCGCAAAATCCCGCCCTGGAAGATTAAGCCGATCACAAGGGTGGAAAGCGCCAGGGCAAAGGTGAGCCATGCCGCGCCTTGGTGGGCATATTCCGAATATCGAAATCCCTTCGGAATCTCCCTACACCAGAGATAATAGAACTCGAAGATAAGGTATGCGGCGAAAAGGAGGATAAGGGAACAAAGGATATTCCGGAACGCGGGATAGTAATGATCGGGCGGAAGAGGGTATTGCTCCGCATCCATCGTTTCTTTTTTCCTGAATAAAAATTCCTCGATGCGGGGATAGAGAAGACCGGACATGCTCCACAGAATCAAACCCCAGAAAAGAATCTGGCTCCAGGAGGGGATCAGGGTTTTTATATTTTCAAAGAAGTTTTTGAGCCACTCGCCAAAGAAATCCTTGAGAAC
>JAFGFK010000491.1 GCA_016931135.1 Candidatus Sumerlaeota bacterium
GATCGCGATGGAGAAGGGACTGCGTTTTGCGATCCGGGAAGGCGGTCGTACCGTAGGGGCGGGCGTCATCACCGAGATCATTGAATAGAAGGCAATTAAAATAAGGATAAATATATGCAGCAGAGAATACGAATCAGCTTGAAAGCTTTTGACAGTCGGCTCCTCGACCAATCCGTCAAGGAGATTGTCGAAACCGTAAAGCGTTCCGGGGCGCAAGTCGCCGGTCCCGTGCCTTTACCCAACCGGATCAACCGTTTTACGGTGTTGCGTTCTCCGCATGTGGATAAGAAATCCAGGGAGCAATTTGAAGTCCGGCATCACAAACGACTTCTCGACATTCTGCAGCCCACTCAAAAAACCCTGGATTCCTTAACTGAGATCGATTTGCCAGCTGGCGTACATGTGGAAATCAAACTGACTTGAGATCAGGGAGCCGAAGGGGAAGATTTGATAAATAAAGACGGATGACGGGATGACAGGGATGTCTTGAATCAGACCGATCCGTCCGAGTATAATTCAGGAAGGTGAAACGCCTTATGACGATAGGATTAATCGGCAAAAAGATTGGGATGTCACAGATTTTTGACAAGGACGGCATTCTGGTACCGGTTACTTTGGTCGAAGCGGGTCCTTGCCCTGTTCTTCAAAAAAAGGACAAGGATAAGAATGGTTACAGCGCCCTTCAGCTCGGATTTGATAAAAAACCCGATCGGAAGTTAAAAAGACCGGAAGCAGGTCTATTCAAGAAAGTGAACACAAGCCCACTACGGATCATCCGTGAATTTCGCGTGGAGGACGCATCTCATTTTGAGATTGGGCAATTGCTCGCCGTGGATATCTTCCAGGAAGGGGAACGCGTGGATGTCACCGGGATCACCAAGGGAAGGGGTTTCACGGGCGTCGTGAAACGTCATCATACTTCAAGAGGGCCCGAAACCCATGGCTCCAAATATCATCGCCGAGTCGGGTCCATGAGCGCATCTTCAGACCCTTCGCGGGTATTCAAGGGAAAACCCATGCCCGGACAACTGGGCAATCAGCGTTGTACCATGTCGAATCTGAAGGTGATCGGATTGCAGAAGGAGAAAAATCTCCTGTTGATCAAGGGGTCTATACCCGGAGCCAACAATGGCTATGTGATGATCCGGAAAAAATGGAATAATAAAGTCAAGAAATAAGATGGTGGAATCATTATGACAAAGGTTACTATTTATACGGGAGAAGGCAAGGAATCAAGTTCAACCGAGCTGAATCCCGCCCTTTTCGAGGCCCCCATTAACTTGAATTGCGTACGGGAGAGTCTCAGCCATTTCATGAGCAATCAGAGGCTTGGTACGGCTTGCGCAAAAACCCGCCGGGAGGTCAGGGGAGGCGGCGCCAAGCCATGGCGCCAAAAAGGGACCGGACGCGCCCGGGCGGGTTCCAACCGTTCTCCTCTCTGGAAAGGCGGCGCTGTTTTATTTGGTCCCTTGCCGCGGGATTATCATGTCAAGATCAACAGGAAAAAACAACGCATCGCCTTGTGTTCCGCTTTAACCAGTCTTGCTCAGGGTAATAAGGTTTATGTTCTTGAAGACGTCAAATATCCCAAGCCTCAGACAAAGGCGGTTATCTCCCTTCTGGATGAAATGGGAATCCGGGAAATGACTCTGATGGTTCTGGGTGAAGTGAACGACAACTTCCTTCTGTCTTGCAGAAATATTCCCTATTTGACAGTGATCCGGGTGGAAAACATCAATATCTATGACCTTATTAATAATGATAGTCTCATCTTAACCCAGTCCGCTTTGAAGAAATTAGAGGAGATCATGGGATGAAGAATCCATATACAATACTGGAAAAACCCATATTATCGGAAAAGAGCATCCGGCTTAGCGAACAGGAAAAGATTCGGCAATATGTGTTCAAGGTGGATCTCAAGGCGAATAAAAAAGAAATTAAAAAAGCAGTGGAAGACGCCTTCGGAGTCCATGTCAGCAAGGTAACCACCATGCATGTCAAGGGAAAACCGAGAAGGTTGAGATCATCCCAATTCGGTTTTCGTTCTGAATGGAAGAAGGCTTATGTCGTCCTCAAGGAAGGGGAGACGATTAATTTAATATAATGGCCGGAGTTTTATTATAAAAAGGATTTTAAATTTAAAGGTAGAACAAGATGGGAATCCGAAAATATAAACCTTATACCCCCAGCAGAAGAAACATGACGGTTTCGACATTTGAGGAAATCACCAGATCAAAACCGGAAAAAAGTCTTCTGGGAGTTGTCAAGAAATCCGGGGGACGGAATAATTATGGCCGCATCACCAGCCGTTTTCGCGGAGGCGGTCACAAAAGACGTTACAGGATCATCGATTTTCTGCGGGAAAAGAACGGGATCGAAGCCACCGTGAAAGCGATTGAATACGATCCCAACCGGAGCGCCAGGATCGCCCTTCTTTATTATTCCGATGGGGAGAAGAGATACATTATCGCGCCCGACGGGCTTGGCGTGGGAATGAAAGTGGTCTCCGGTGATGAAATCGACATCCGGATCGGGAATTGCCTGCCCCTCAGGAATATCCCGCTGGGCACTTTTATTCATTGCGTTGAATATAAACCCGGCAAGGGGGCGCAGGTGGCAAAAGGATCTGGGACGTCGGCGCAAATTCTGGCGAAAGAAGGCAATTATGTCCACGTCAGGATGCCGTCCGGCGAGATGCGTCTCTTCCACCGGGATTGCCGCGCCACGATCGGCGTTGTGGGAAATGCGGATCATTCCAATATTTCCCTGGGAAAAGCCGGACGGAAAAGGTGGTTCGGGCGAAAGCCCCATAACCGGGGCATTGCCATGAATCCGATCGACCATCCGATGGGAGGCGGCGAAGGAAAAGCCTCGGGTGGACATCCCCAGTCTCCATGGGGGCAGCCGGCAAAAGGTTATAAAACCCGGATGCGTAATAAATCTTCAGATCGTTTGATTATTAAACGTCGTGGGAAAAAGTAAGGGAGAAGTATTATGCCCCGTTCCTTAAAAAAAGGACCCTTTATCGATCAGCCCTTATTGAATAAGGTGCAAATAGCTCAGGCTTCAGGGGACCGCAAGGTGATCAAAACCTGGTCTCGTCGTTCCATGATCACGCCGTTGATGGTTGGATTGACCATAGCCGTTTACAATGGCAAACAATTCATTCCCATATTGATTAATGAGAATATGGTGGGTCACAAGCTGGGTGAATTTGCTCCTACAAGGATATTTCGCGTTCATGGTGGTAAGGCAGCCAAATCGGCAAAAACGGCGAAACCGTAAAGGATTGCGCGAACAGGCTTGAGTTTTTTTTGACAGGTTGGGAGGTTTTGACTTCATGGCAAAACAGGTAAAAACGGAAGAATACTATGTTGCTAAAGCCAGCGCCCGTTATATAGGCATTCCGGCGCGCAAGGCCCGTTATGTGGCTGATCTGATTCGGGGTAAAACCGTTCGGGAAGCGTTGAATCTTCTTACCGTCACCCCTCGGCCCTCCGCAGTTCCCATGATGAGGAGGCTTTTGTTGTCCGCGGTTTCCAATGTGGATAGAAAACAATATTCCAATACGGACAACCTGGTGATATCGCGGATCAATGTCGATGTGGGACCCATAATGAAGAGAATTCAGCCCCATGCCATGGGACGGGCTTTCCGTATCCGGAAGAGAATGTGTCATGTCTCCATCGGCTTGGGTGAGATGTAAGAATCCTTCAGGATTCGTAGTTTTTCGAATGTGAGTTCAAGGAGGTTCGGTACGTGGGACAAAAGGTAAATCCCGTGGGTATGAGAGTTGGAATCATTCGAGATTGGGAATCCCGGTGGTATTCCAAGAACGCTTATCCGGATCTTCTTCACGAGGATTTGAAAATCCGGGAGGAAGTCAAGAAACAATTTTACCATGCGGGAATAGCCCGCGTCGATATTGACCGGGCTTCGGATCGGGCGAAAATCACGATTCATACCGCCCGCCCGGGGATCATAATCGGACGTAAAGGAGCGGAAATCGAGGCGCTGCGTAAAAAAATCGAGACCATGACCAAGAAAAGAATCTTTATCAACATCAATGAAATCCGCAAACCTGATCAGGTGGCTCAATTAGTTGCTGAAAATGTCGCTTCCCAGCTTCTGCGGCGTATCAGTTTCCGTCGCGCAATGAAAAAGACTATTCAAGCTTCAATCAAAGCCGGAGCCCTGGGCGTCAAGATTTCCTGCAGAGGACGTCTTGCGGGGGCGGAAATGGCGCGTTCGGAATGGTTCCGGGAGGGACGGGTTCCCCTGCATACCCTCCGTGCAGA
>JAFGFK010000492.1 GCA_016931135.1 Candidatus Sumerlaeota bacterium
AGGATAGTTTGAAGGATTTTTATAGAGTATGACCCCTTGACGCAACCCAATATGCTGTGTAAAATGATAGAATTCAGACATGCGCCCACGTTGCGCGCCCGAAGCGCCCGATGGAAACCCCGCTTATCAAATAGAATAAAAATTCGCTGGATTCAGAACAAAGGATATTGTAAGACTTCCTCGATGTATTTAATTTATCCTTAGTTGATGGATATCATGGATAAAATCGCATTCTCAAGATGGAAAGACGCTGCCGCCGCTTCGGTTGTTTTTGTTCTATCCCTTGCAGCCCTGTTTGTCAACGGGCTGACCTTCTCCACAGGCGACAGCGTGCCTTACCGTTATCTTCCTGAGGCGATTTGGGAGCATCGCGCGTTCAGCCTCGATATGTTTCCCCATCTGGATGCGCCGGAAAATTACGCCCTGGTGCGGGATATTCACGGAAACCTTGTCTCCAAGAAACCTGTTTCCCCCGCCTTGTTCGAAATCCCCGCTTTCCTGATTTTCAGAAAAATTTATCAGCCTTTTGACGCCATGGAAAGAATCCTGATGGGAAAATGGACCATGTCCATCCTCGCAGCGTTTGCCTGCGCGGTTCTTTTCTTGAGCCTTGTTAGGAAAGTTGGGTTTACAATCGCCACGATGTCCGGATTGGGACTGGTTATCTTCACCCCCTTCTGGTTTACCGCCATGGATTGCTGGACCCACCCGATTCTTGCCCTGATGAATATTCTCTCCCTGTATCTTATCGGAAAAAGGGGAACCATGTTTTGGGTTCTGACCGGATTTTTACAGGGAATTGCCGTTACGGCGCGTTTGGGCGCCTTCCCGGTTTTCCTTGTTTTTGCCGCGTTTTCCTTTTTCATGGAAGGAGGGAGCAAAAAAAGGTGGATGAATATTGTCTGGTTCGCCGTTGGCGCCGCCCTTCCCCTGATTTTTCTGGGACTTTACAATCATGCGCATTTCGGAAGCCCCTTCCGAAGCGCCTTTCAGGGACAATCCCTGAACCGCATACGTTTCCCCTTCGAGGGACTTGCCGGATTCCTTTTTTCCCCCGCAAAAGGGCTTTTTCTCTTCAGCCCCATCCTCATCCTTTTCCCCTTGGGGGCGTTTCGGATTCGAAACCTCGGTTTTCAAGCCCCGATCGCCCTCATCGGCATTATCGCGCATATCCTCTTCTGGTCATGTTACGCGGATTGGTGGGGAGGCTGGGGGTTCGGCGCGCGATATCTCGCGGAAATCACGCCATTTATTATTTTTATAAACGCTCTTACTGTGAAGTTTATACTGGCGCGTTTTGAAAAGAACTGGAAGAAATGTCTTTTTGTCGGCTTTCTGATTCTCCTGTTACTGCTATCGTTCGGAAATCAGATCATCGGCGCCTTTACCTGGAACGGAGATTATCATGCGCAGTTTGATAAAGGTTGGGGCGATGGAAAAAACTGGGTGTGGAAAGCCCCCTTTGAACCCTGGTGGCGATGGAAAATCAAGGCGTCCCCCTGATGCGCCGGATTATTTTATCCCGGGATTTCCCAAATGAGAAAGACCCTTTTCATTCTCGGAAAAAAACATGGCGTCATGTTCGTTATGGGAGTCCTCTTTTCCCTTTCTTATATGCAGATGCCGCTTTTTTCCTCCAATCAGAATTCCTATTTTCTCCACGGATTGGCTGATGCGGGATATGGTTTTTTGAACCGCGACTGGCTGGCTCGTACCACGAATCATATCCCCCTTTTCTCCCTTGTGATAAAAACGACATTCACCGGGGCAACGCCGAGCCTCATCTACCTGTTTCATGGAATATTGGTTTTCATCTATTTTATCTCCCTTATCGGAATTCTCAACCTCTTGTTCAACCTGCAGGATAAAAAGACGCCTTTTCTTCTTTGTTTGCTGGTTCTTTTTTTTATACACAATTCTCCCATCCACTATCTTACGGGAAACAGACTTCCCGTACTGAATACCCTTCCCAGGGAAATGCTTCTTTTTACGGAAGGGCTGGCGGGACAATATATTCTGGGTCCCTATTTCCAACCCAGCGCCTTCGGAATATTTCTCCTCCTGTCCCTTTTTCTTTTCCTTCAGAAAAAGGAAATCCCCGCAATGGTCGCCGCCGTTATCGCCGCATCCTTTCATCCCTCCTATCTCCTCCAGACCTTTCTGATGATTACGGTCTTCTTTATTATTGTCATGAAAGACAAGAGATTCAAACAAGGGTTTTTGATCGCGGGTTTGGCGTTGCTGTTTCTCCTGCCATCCCTGGTTTATATGTACCTCAACTTTAAACCTTCCAATCCCGATTTGTTTCAGGAATCTCAATCCATATTGATCAATTACAGATTGGCGCATCATGTCAAACCCCGTTACTGGTTTCATGTTCGCGCTTGCGTACAGATTGTTGTCATGATCCTCGGAATCCTGATCTCCCGGAGAAATCATAAACTCTTTCCTGTTATGATGTTCCTCGGGCTCTCGTCGTTTATCCTCACAATCATTCAACTACTGACCCGAAACAGAACGCTTGCCCTGATGTTTCCCTGGAGAACCTCGGTCATCCTCGTTCCCGTTTCCGTAATCCTTCTTGTCGGTTGGATCGTGGAACGCTTGTCATCCCGGCTCAAACTGGAAAAATTGCGCCAGTCTTATCATATCGTCGCGGGTCTTGTGATTTTCGTTCCGATCTTATACGTGAGTGGATTGGGGCTTCGAACCACGCTGCAAAAGGTTCGCGGCAATCGCCCGTTGTCCGTTTCAAAATATGTGAAGGCAACCGCTCGGGAGCAAGACATTTACCTGGTTCCTATGAATTGGGAATGGTTTCGTCTTCAAAGCGGCGCGCCGATTTTCGTTGACGGAAAATCTCATCCCTATAAAGATAGCGATGTTATCGAGTGGCGCAAAAGAACGAACCTGGCGCACGACTTTTATCAATCAAAGGATGCGCGGGGGGCGGAATATAATATGAACCGAATCCTTACGTCTTACGCGATTTCGCGCATCATCGTTGAAAATAATTTTCCCGATCTCTCGACCGTTTCCCGTTGCAACATCCTTTACAAAGGCGATTGGTTCTGTATATATAAGGTTGATCAATAGGAAGATCGAAGGAAAAAAATCAGTGGAGGAATTTTAAATCATGAATGATCTATTGCGCTTCAGGGTTAAAGAAGACAGCAAAGTGAATCTTGATGAATGGGATCCTGATGACACGCGCCCCTTTTCCGATGACAAGGAACAGGGACGCGATCGGCTGCAGCATCTTTGCAGCCTGCTTCGCGATTTGCAGGAGGTTCTTTATGCGGAACGAAAACACAAGGTTCTGATAGTATTACAGGGAATGGATACCGCAGGAAAAGACGGCGTCATCAAATCCGTATTCAAGGAAGTGAATCCCCAGGGACTGGTGATCAAGAGCTTTGGAGTTCCCTCGGAAGAGGAACTCTCGCGCGATTATCTCTGGCGCATCCACAAAAACGCGCCGGAAAAGGGGAAAATCACGATATTCAACCGAAGCCACTACGAGGATGTGCTTGTGGTGCGGGTGAATGGATTGATTTCCCATGAAACCTGGAAAAAGCGTTATGTTCAGATTCGCGATTTTGAACGGACGCTCCATGAAGAAGGGGCGACGATTCTCAAGTTCTTCCTTCACATCGATAAAAAGGAACAGAAGGAAAGGATTCAAAAGAGGCTGGATGATCCGGAAAAAAACTGGAAGTTCAACCCGGGCGACCTGAAGGCGCGCGCCCTGTGGCGCGAATATATGAAGGCGTATGAAGACGCCATTTCCAATACAAGCGCCCCCTGGGCGCCGTGGCATATCATTCCCGCGAACAACAAGTGGCGGCGGGACCTGATCGTCGCGAGCCTGATCGCCGACGCCCTGGATCAGCTCAACATGAAATATCCCAAACTCGATTTCGACCCGAAAGGCGTTGTGATCGATTGAACTGAATTAGTCAAAACATGTTTTGACAAAACGTGTTTTGACAAAACATATTTTGTCAAAATAGGACTTGACAAAGACGCCCCCCTTGATCAGGATTCCCGCATTATGAGTCAATTTGTGGGTAGAAAAGAAGAACTCAAAATCCTCAGCGACGCCTGGCGGAAAAAACAGAGCGACTTCATTCCCGTTTATGGACGCCGCCGCGTGGGAAAAAGCGAACTGATCCTCCATCTCCTCAAGGAAAAAAAAGGCGTCTATTATTGCGGGAAAAAAGCTCAGGCGAAAATGCAAATCAGGGAATTCCTCCAGGAATCGGCTATCCTCCTCCAGGAACCCCTTCTCGCTGGATACGATGCGCACGATTGGAAATCCGCGCTCCTCGCAGTGACCGATCGATGCCCTTCTTCCCAAAAAATCATCCTCGCACTCGACGAATTTCAATGGATCGCTGAAACAAGTCCCGAAATCCCTTCCGTTTTACAGGAAATCTGGGATCGAAAATGGAAAAAACAGGAGAATATCCTCCTCATCCTGTGCGGATCGTATGTGGGATTCATGGAACGTGACATCCTGGGGAAAAAAAGCCCTCTCTTTGGAAGAAGAACCGCCCAGATACTTCTCAAACCCTTTGGATACCGGGAGGCTATCGAATTTCATCCCTCTTATTCCCTGGAGGATCGCGCGAGAACCTATTTTATCTGCGGTGGCGTTCCCCTGTACCTTAAATATTTCTTGTCTTCCAGATCCGTGGAATTGAACATCATCGATAATTTCCTGAACCAGTACGCCCCTCTTTATCAGGAACCGGAATTCCTTCTCAGGGAAGAACTCCGGGAGGTTGAAAATTATTACGCCGCGCTCCTTGCCATTGCCTCGGGCGTATCCTCTCATACGGCGATCGCTCAAAAAGCGGGATTGGAAAATCGCGCCCTTCATTATTACCTGAAACAACTCGTTGAACTCGGATATCTATCACGCAGACACCCCCTGGCGGAAAAAAACATCTCCCAAAGAAAGGTGCGTTACGTTCTGGATGATCCCCTGCTTCGATTCTGGTTCCGGTTTATCTATCCGAATACCAGCTTCATACTTCAATTCGGGGGAGCAAGGGCTTTCAAGGAAAGAATAAAGCCGGGTCTGGATTCTTATTTCGGATACTGCTTTGAACGACTTTGCCGCGAAGCCCTTGCCCGGCTCTACCAGAGAGAAGGCGTCAACGCAGGCTTTCAAATCGGCGAATACTGGGATAAAAACGTCCAGATCGACGTGGTGGGGCTCCGGGAAGATAATTGGACTGACCTCGGGGAATGCAAATGGTCAGAAAATATTTCCCTTACGGATATTGAAAAGGAACTCGATCAGAAGACGAAATTATTCCCCAACAGGAGAAACGCCACGCTCCAGAAGCGGATTTTCTCTCGCTACCCCTTTCCCGCTCGAAAAGGAAAAAAGGATGATATCCGGCGGCATCATCTGAGAGATTTGTTTCAATAAAAGGATAAGGGCTTTTTCACCGCCCGCTCCTCTGATACGCTTGATTTCACCTTTTTCATCGTTTCCCCCAGAGCCTTCGCCAATCCAACCGCCGCCTCCAATGAGTCAGGCCCATCATCATGCATGCCATTCGGAATGTCTTCCATCTGCCGGAAAAATTCCTCGGAAAGGGCGCGGTTGAATAGAATCCATCCGTTGGAGATCAAAGGCTCCAGTGACATGATCCGCGCCTCCTTTTTAACCTTGTGCGTTACCTCGATGATCGGGACATCCCATTTACCCCCGGCATTTTTTCTCTTTTCTTTTTCCTCTTCCAGAGGTAGCCGGAGAAGGGATTGAAAACAATTCCCCTCGAAACCAAATTGATGATAGGAAAACCGGTTGTGGAGCTCGAATATCCGCGCAATTTGTTTCGTAGGCGGAGTTTTCTTGAGCCATGCGTCCAATACGTAAATATACCCGTTTGAATCGCGCCCAACTGTTACAATCGCCGCAAAATCGCCCCCTCGCGATCTTCCGCCCTTTCCACTGCCACCCATCGCGGAATCCAGAAATCCGCACATCGTCAGTTCCGAAAGGTGAACCTCGTGCGGCATCATTCCAGCCCGATCAACCAGGATATTGTCTCCCTCCAAAGTGAAATACCGGAATTGATCCCTGGAAAATACCCGGTTTTCAGCGAACCTCGGATCGTTCTGTTTTTCCTGGTAAAAGGCGCGGCTCCCCCGCGTGACAATCTGCGTCATCAAAGAATAATAATCCTCCTTTGCGTTCCACAAAACCCGCGATCCCTTTATCATCGCATTTTTATTCTGCATGAAAAAAACTTTTGCCGTTTCCATGCGGTTTTCATCCCTCAAATCCGTAAACAGCGCCTTCCATTTTTCCCAGAGCCCCCCCTCTTCCGCAAAATCCATGATCGCTCGATATACCTTTCCCTGGAAATCAGGACGTTTCAGGAGAACAGCCAATAGGCTCTCTGGATGAAGAAGCGTTCCGATCACCTCGATGATCGTGTATCTATCCCCGAGATTCTCGATCACCTCGTTGAACCATTCGAGGAGTTTGACGCGCCCTTCCGAGCTCTCCACAAGAGAGGAATCCTCCGCGTCATCAAGAATCACGCGGGTGGGGCGAAACTCCTTGAACGATATGCCGCGAATCTCCGTTCCCGCGGAATACGCCTCAACCTGAACGTCATTGATATTGACGCTTTGTTGCGTCCACGCCTTCCGCATACCGGATGGAATTTCTATCTCGTAATATTTTTTTAGAAGGTCGTTGGTGAGCAGTTCGTTCTTGATGTTCTTGAGCCGGAGTTTCGCCTGCTTGAGCGTGGCGCTGATGATGACGATGTATCTTTCTCTCTGGTAAAGGATCGCATGGATGGGCAGGATGAGGGATTTGATCGTGGATTTGGCGAATCCCCGCGGCGCCGCGATGGCTTCATTGTAACCGGTTCTGGAAAGAATGTCTTCACAGAACCGGGCGTTGTAATTTCTGAAAAAATCCCGGTGCATGGGGGAAAAAGACAGGCGACAGTGATGCGGAAAAAACGTTCTGGCAAAGAGCAGCGAATCAGTCTCGCACCGCATCCGGATCATCGGGATCA
>JAFGFK010000493.1 GCA_016931135.1 Candidatus Sumerlaeota bacterium
ACCCCTATCTGTTTCCCATATTTTTGTGAAAAAAGTAACAAACTAAAAAAAAGGAGAATTTTTATGGAGAAGTTCGAGATCGACGCCTATTCCCCGGCGCAAATGGCTGGCAGGGTGGAAAAAGCCGGCATCACAAAGGGCAACCTTGATTTCACAACGATGTTTGCTCTTGCTATCATGGCAGGGGTGTTTATCGCCTTTGGCGCGGTTTTGTGCACATTCGTCATAACAGACCCACCGGAAGGGATGAGTGAGGGCTTAATAAAACTGATCGGGGGACTGGTCTTCTGTATAGGACTTATTCTGGTCGTTGTTGCAGGAGCGGAACTTTTTACAGGGAACAATCTGATCATCATGGCGTATGTTGGTAAAAAGGTGACTTTCGGACAGCTCATGCGCAACTGGGTGATCGTTTTCCTGGGAAATCTTGTCGGATCTTTGATTATTGTGTATCTTGTTTATATGACAGGCATGTGGACAGGTGGAAAGGCGGCGGTAGGGATAAAAGCCCTTCTGATTGCTAACGGAAAGGTAAACCTTTCCTTTTCGCAGGCGTTTTTCCGCGGGATACTCTGTAATATGCTGGTTTGCCTTGCGGTGTGGCTATGCTTCAGCGGACGTTCGGTAACGGACAAGATTCTGGCGATTCTTTTTCCCATCACGGCGTTTGTCGCTCTGGGATTCGAGCACTCCATCGCCAACATGTATTTCATTCCCGCCGGAATCGTAGTCAAGGGTCTTGCGCCGGTGATGCAAGCCCTGGAAGCGAAGGGCTCCATTCCGGACCTTTCCAGTCTGAACATATACGGATTTTTTATCAAGAATCTTCTTCCCGTGACATTGGGCAATATTGTGGGCGGCGCGGCCTTTATCGGCGCCATATACTGGTTTGTCTATCTGAGACCGGCTGCCATCGAGCCTGTGCGTCAATTCATGACCGTTGGTCCTCCGACAATCAAGGCGGGAACAACGGTATGCGAAGCCATCAGGATCATGAAGGAAAGCAACTCGGGCAGCATTCTGGTGGGAGAACCCGGCAACGCCGTGGGCATCATGAGCGAGGCGGATATTATCAAGAAGCTTCTTGCCGAAGGGAAAGAATGCAAGATGGTGAAGGTGGAGGAAGCGATGAGTTCCCCCCTTATCACGATCGATGTCAAATCCACGCTTGACGATGTTTACAAGAAAATGTCGGATAATCAGATCAGGCATCTTGTAATAACGGAACAGGGCAAGCAGATAGGTTTCGTTTCCGTGAAAGACCTTTTGAAAAAAGGCAAAAAATAAAAAGGACGAAAAGTAAATGGCAGTAGAAACTAAAACGGAGAAAGACAAAGATTCGGCGTCTTTGTATCGGCCGGTTTTCTGCCGGATTGTTCGGATTTCCGATCTTACCCCAACGGAAAAGCTGTTCCGGATCGAAATGCCGGAGGGGCGCGATCTCAACCAGAAACCGGGACAGTTCGTACAAGTTTCCATCCTGGGTTTAGGCGAGGCGCCGATTTCCGTTTCCAGCTCCCCGACCCGAAGGGGATATTTCGAGCTGGGCGTTCGTAATGCCGGCGCCCTGACAAACGCCTTGCATCAATTAAAGGTTGGCGATGAGGTGGGGATACGAGGACCCTTTGGCACATTCTTCGATGTGGAGAAGTTCAAAGGAAAAGACATGCTTCTCATCTCCGGAGGTTGCGGCCTGGCGCCTATGCGTTCCCTTATCCAGTACTGCGAAGATCGAAGAGGGGAATTCGGAAAGACGTTTGTCATCTACGGCGCCAAAGCCCCCGCGGATGTCTTGTACAAGGATGAATTGGAAATCTGGCAGGGATCGGATATTTTTGAAACGCATGTTACCGTGGACAACATTCCCCAGGGAACGTGTTACGATGGTCATGTGGGGCTGATCACCACGTTGATCCCGCCCCTGGAGATCGAACCGGAAAAATCCATAGCCGTGGTTGTCGGGCCTCCGGTCATGTATCGGTTTGTCATCATGGAGCTGAAGAAAAAGGGCATTCGGGAGGAACAGATCGTTGTCTCTCTCGAAAGATACATGAAATGCGGCGTCGGCAAATGCGGACATTGCACTATTGAACATCTCTATTGCTGCCTGGATGGGCCGGTTTTCTGGTTCAACGAAATCAGCAATCTGAGGGGGGCGATATGAAAAAAACACTCACCACATGTCCCTATTGCGGAACGGGCTGCATGTATTATCTTGTTTCAGATGAGAACAATAAAATTACAGGCATAGAACCGACCGCCAATCACCCGGTATCCAAGAACTGGGTTTGCGTGAAGGGATGGAACTCCTTTCATTTTGTGAATCACCCGGATCGCCTGAAGGTTCCCCAGATACGCAAAAACGGCAAAATGGAGCAGGCGACGTGGAACGAAGCCCTGGATCACGTGATCGCAAGGCTTCGGGAAATCAGGGATAAATACGGCAACGATTCCATCATGTTCTTCTCCTCGGCAAAAACAACCAACGAGGAAAATTACCTTATGATGAAACTGGCGCGAGCGGTTTTCAAAACCAACAATGTCGATCACTGCGCCCGGCTTTGCCACGCCTCCACAGTGGTCGGGCTTGCCACAACATTCGGCTCCGGCGCCATGACCAATTCCATCAGCTGCGTGGATGAAGCTGACTTGATTTTTGTCACCGGTTCCAACACAACGGAGCAACACCCCCTGATCGGAACCCGGATTCTGAACGCAGTCCAAAAGGGCGCAAAACTGATTGTGGCGGATAATCGAAAAATCCGCCTGGCAAGGCACGCCGTATTGCATCTTAAACACAAAAACGGAACCGATGTGGCGCTTGCCAATGCCATGATGAACGTCATCATCGGGGAAGGTTTGGAAGACAAGGAGTTCGTGGCGAACCGGACGGAGAATTACGAGAATCTCAAGAAAACCGTGGAAAAATACACGCCGGAATATGCGGCGGAGATAACGGGGCTGAAGCCGGAAGAGATAATCGAGGCGGCTCGTATGTTCGCCAAAGCAAAAAAGGCGATGATCATTTATTCCATGGGTATCACGCAACATTCCCATGGCGTGGACAACGTCAAATCCATGGCGAATCTGGTGATGCTCACGGGAAATCTGGGCAAACCGGGAACGGGAGTGAATCCCCTTCGCGGGCAGAACAACGTACAGGGGGCGTGCGATATGGGAGCGCTTCCCAATGTTTACAGCGGGTATCAGAAGGTCACCGAGGAAAATATCCGAGCCAGGTTCGAGAAAGCCTGGGGCGTGGAAAACCTTCCCTCGAATGTCGGCTATACGGTTACTACCGCCATCAACGCCGCGGCGGAAGGAAAACTCAAGGCGATTTATATCATGGGCGAGAATCCCATGATGTCCGATCCGGATCAGAATCACGTGCGGGAAGCCCTTGAAAAACTGGAATTCCTGGTTGTGCAGGATATCTTCCCAACGCCGACAGCCAAGTTTGCGCATGTCGTGCTTCCCGCCTCTTCGTATGCGGAAAAGGACGGGACGTTTACTTCAACGGAACGAAGGGTTCAGCGGGTGCGCAAGGCGATCGATCCTCCGGGGCAGAGCAGGTCCGATTGGGAAATTTTGTGCGACGTTGCGGAGCGGATGGGATATAAGCAAATGAAATACAAAAATCCAGGCGAGATTATGGATGAAATTGCTTCCGTGACGCCGATCTATGGCGGAATTTCCTTTGATCGCATCGATCAGTTGGGTTTGCAATGGCCCTGTCCGGATAAGAATCATCCGGGAACGCCGGTTCTTCATGTAGGGAAATTTACCAGGGGCTTGGGTCTTTTCTGCGCTGTGGAATACAAGCCCTCCATGGAGCTTCCGGATAAGGAGTATCCGTTCTGTCTCTCCACGGGCCGCTGTTATTTCCATTTCCATACGGGAACCATGACAAGGCGATCGCGGATACTGGATCGCGAGGAGCGCTTTCCCTTCGTTGAGATCAATACGAGCGATGCAAAGAATCTTGGCATCAGGAACCGCGAATATATCATGGTCGCCACGCGGAGGGGTGAAGTCAAGGCAATGGCGCGCGTTACGGATGGCATTGTTCCCGGCGTCATTTTCATGACGTTTCATTTCGAGGAGGGACCGGCAAACCTCCTGACCATCAACGCCCTGGATCCAGAGGCGAAGATACCGGAATATAAAGTTTGCGCTGCAAAGGTAAGGAAGATATCATGAAATCATTAACCATTACGGAAATCGAACAGTTTCTCAAATCCGTGGAGCCTGAATTCGACCTTCGCGTTCCTATCCGGCTTCACGATGGAACCCGCAGTCTGGGTGGATTGAACGAGGGACCCCTTTCCCTCATGGGAGGAAAAATCCCCCTCAAACCGACCAGCGTTTTCTTTCCTCAAACCGAAAGAGTTTTTACGCGGGAATCCGATGGGGAAATCAAGATGGAAAAGCCGGGGGAAAAACCGATTCTGGTGGTTGGATATACAGCCGAAGATGCGGATTGCCTCGAATTCATAGACAAGTTTTTCTCGGAAAACTTCCGTGATGACCTTTACTTTCAGAAAAGGGATGGTTCCGTGATTATGGTAGTATCCGGGAAATGCGGTCCGGATGGCGGATTCCTCAAGATCGCCGGGGGAAAATGCGACCTCGAACTTATCTGTGATGGAGAACGATTCATCGCACAGGCTTACACGGAAAAGGGAAGACAGCTCGAAAAAAAGATGAAGGCTTCCAAGGAGGTCGGGGATATCGATTCCCTGAAAAAGATGTCGGATGAGCTTCCGGATGACGATCTGAAAACCATTCAAAAGGCGTCGGAATTGATCCTCGCGGAAAAAGTCCCGGATGCCTTCTGGGTGGAAATCGGAGATCGGTGCATTGCCTGCACGAGCTGCAATTACGCATGCCCCACCTGCACCTGCTTCGAGGTTTATGACAGGGTGCACGATGGAACCACGGTTCGCGAAAGGATGTGGGATTCCTGCCAGCTCGACGGCTTCATGAGGGAGGCAAGCGGACACAACCCCATGGGAACGGAAGATATCAGAACGCGGCGCAGGATTCACCATAAACTTGCAGCGGATGTCACGCGATGGGGACACCTCACGTGCTACCTGTGCGGCAGATGCGATGACGCCTGCCCCACCAACATCGGGATAAAGAGCGTTTCCCGCATGATTGTGGAACGGTATTCACAAGCCAATGAAAAATGAATCCGTCTTCGTTATCACGCCTCAGGCGCGATAACTGCGACGCGACAGGAAATATTAATGAGAAATGAAATAAAGGGCGGGACGCCGATCCGCTCTTTTTTATACAAAGCGATATGTCGGATGATGCATATCAGAGAGGGGCGCAACATGGATGAAAAAATCGAACAGGCGGCAATCGCCCGGGCATTTGATGACAACGGGAAATTGAAAATAACCTGCAAAGGCGCCTTCGAGATCGCAAAAGAATTCGGCGTAGAGCCCGTGGTCATCGGCAAAATCTGCAACCAGAAAAAGATCAAAATCTGCAAATGCCAGTTGGGGTGCTTCAAATGAAAAAAGATGTATTGTCAGGATATACGCCCATCTTTCCCCGGTGCAAGGTGTGGATCTCTTCTTCTTCCGAGGAGGGTGTTTTCGGAGACGGCAAATGGCGTCTCCTGAAAGAACTGGACATGTGCCATTCGATTCGCGCAGCAGCGGAAAGACTCGGCATGAGCTACCGCAAGGCATGGGGAGACCTGAAAAAAGCGGAGGCGTGTTTGAATGTGAAATTGATCCGGAAACACCGGGGCGGCGCCGATGGCGGCGAAACGATCGTCACGGAAGCGGGAAAGGCATGGATAAAAGCCTATGAAGCCTTTCGCGGGGAAATCGATAAAAACGTCGGAGAGATGTTCTCCAGACACATAAAAAAACTGATAAAGGAGATTGAAAAATCATGAAGCATTGGTTCCTGAATTCGGGGAGATGGGGATTCACCCTCATTGAACTCCTGATCGTGGTGGCGATTATCGCCATTCTCGCATCCATCGCGGTGCCCAATTTTCTCGAGGCGCAGATTCGCTCCAAACACTCGAGGGTTCTGGGAGAATTTTCCTCCTACGCCACAGCGCTGGAATCTTACGCCGTGGATCATAATCACTATCCGAGCCAGGGAACGGCTGGCGGAGGCGGAGCGGACAGGCTGAATGTCCTTACAACCCCTATCGCTTATATGACCAGCGCCATGACCGTGGACCCCTTTACCAACATCTCGGATCCGGAGAATACAGACAGGTATTACAAGTATCGGAATTATGCGGAGCTTGTAGAAGAAAAACCCATGGACTATGCGGAATATGTCAAGACGTATCAATGGGGTCTTATATCATGCGGTCCGGACAAGATTATCATTCAATCGAAGAAGTTTTTCGATAACAAAGGACTTATAAAAAAAGAGAGCTTTTACGATCCCACGAACGGCACGGTCAGCGAAGGCGATGTCTTCCGCACCCATTCGACAGGACAAAGCAGCGGTAAATAAAGGATGAATCATGACGCCACCTCTTTTGGAAATAAGGAATTTTGAATGCAAAACAAAGCAAGGGGCGGCTGTATTTACTCCGCTGGAATTTTCACTTTTTCCGGGGGATGCGGTACTGGTGGAAGGAGGATCGGGAACTGGCAAATCATCCCTGCTCTTCGGAATCCGCGGGATTCCCCTTTCGGATAGAAAGTACGCGGGCGATGTCCTGTTCAACGGGAAACCCGCTTCTTCCGGGGATAGAAAACGCTTCGGACTTGTTTTGCAGAATCCCCATGCACAGGCGGTTTCCACGCTCGTGAAGGAGGAACTGGGAGAAGACGCCGGTGAAGCGATCGATATCCTGGATTTGCGCGGCATTCTGGATGCGCCTGTACGCTCTCTTTCCGCAGGACAGAAACACCTCGCTTCCATCGCAGCAGCGGGAAGGGGAGAATTTCCGTTCATCATGATGGATGAACCGTTTTTATATTTGGATCGCGATAATGCGGAACGCGCCCTGCGCTTCATCGATCATTTGAGGAATAAGGGAAAATGCCTGATCGTAACATCGCATCCGGGAATCGTTCCGCGAAAAGATTTCACAACAGCTATTGAGATGAATCCGCCGGTTTTGAACGGCATGGGAAAGGACGCGAATTTTGGAGAGGCGGGGGAGGACCGTTTCGTGGATAAAACGGGCGCGCTCCTGGAGCTGGAGAATGCGGATATCGGGTACCCCGGTTTTCCGGCTGTTTTGAGGGGGCTCTCGGTGTCTTTGAAAGGCGGGGAGGAACTTTGGATTTACGGCGGCAACGGATCGGGAAAAACGACTCTTCTGAAGGCGATCTCCGG